>CAZEDR010000106.1:0-7700 GCA_964510975.1 uncultured Melioribacter sp.
TTGAAACTGTTTCAACAGTTTTTCCAATAAATTTTTAATTCACACAACCGGTTAACATTATCAAAAAAATATTTTGGGAATTTCAAATGAATACTAGATTTTCATTTCGCTCTCTATATCTGGTTTTAATAATGGTATTACTTTTCTCTTTACCATTAATGGGGCAAATTAAACATGAGAACCATAGTTTTATAGTAGGTGATCTGAAAGTCCGGATGCTTCAAGATGCTCAAATATATCTCCCGTTATCTTCAGTAGTGGGGATTGAACATGATGATGCAATGAAATTGGTTGGTGGAATTGACTCAGTTTGGACTCCGGTGAATGCGTTTTTAATTCAAACCCCAAATCATATAATATTAGTAGATGCCGGGATTGGGAAATACCCGGGAGAAGATTCGGGACATCTTTTAGAGCATCTGAAAGACGCGGGAATTGATCCGGCAAAAGTTGACCTAATACTTATAACCCATTTCCATTTTGATCATATTGGCGGATTAGTATCTCCAGAAGGAAAACCATTATTTCCAAATGCAGTTGTACGCGTCTCGCAAACCGAGAGTGACTTCTGGATGCGTGATTCATCTTTAATACCGCTAAATCTACGCGTGAGAGCTGCAAATATTAAAGCAAAATTAGCGCCATATATTTCAGCACAATTATATAAGCCGTTTAGTCCCGATGAAGAACTAGGCGATGGTATTAAAGCTATGCCAGCAAACGGGCACACTATTGGGCACACTGTTTATTCCTTTTCTTCCAACGGTAACGAGCTTTGGTGTATTGGTGATTTAATACATTTCGGCGCAGTCCAATTCAAGCATCCTTCCGTTAGCTATGCGTATGATTTCAACGCTCCAATGGCGGTTGCTTCACGTATAGACCTTTTTCAACGTGCCGCTATGTCTCATGTTATTCTTGCAGCAACACATTTACCGGAAATGGTTCGGATTGAAAAGAAGGGAAAAGCATTTGTTGCTTCTTCGGCAGAGGGTAATTAATATTTGAAAAGAAAAACCAGCTTTACTTTACAGTAGATGTAGAACCTGCAAAGGAAATGTAGAGCAGTTCTTAAACTATTGTGATGGATTTCTCTTTGGTTTTTTCATCCCTAAAAAACTGTTGCTTTAAATTTGGCTGCTTATTAAGTTGTAACCGACTGATTGGTCGGTATAAATAATGCCCCGTATAGTTGATAAAAAAGCCAAACGAAAATTCTTGTTCGATGTTGCTATTAAACTCTTTGCCGAGAGAGGCTACGATTATACAACGATGGATGACATTGCTGTAGCAGCGGGAATTGGAAAAAGTACTATCTATGAATATTATCGAAGTAAAGAAGAGTTTGTAGAAGATGCCTACAAGATTTACAGCAAACCGGATTTTACAGTAATCAAAATATTGGCAACAAGAAAGCTGACCCCGCTCGAAAAACTAAAACAGCTTACAACTCACACGCTAATCGAACTCAAGAACGAAAAAGAAATCTCTCAGATCATCCTCAATTTGTGGACAGAAGGGAATGCAACACCATTGCATTCAAAAATAAATCTCAAATCAGTTTATAGAGATTACAGAAGAATCGTCCGCTATCTCTTAAAATCCGCAATCAAAAAAGGAGAAGTCCGAAAAGACATTCCTAAAAACGCAGATTCAATTCTGCTTGGAATGCTGGAAGGAATTTCTCTTCAAATGATTGCAGACCCAACGCTATTCTCGCCTCAAGAAGTAGGCGAAGACATAATAAACACCTTTGTGTTTGGAATAAAAGCGTAGTCAATTACAAAATATTAGAGAAAATAAATTTTGGAGTGTTAAATGAAAAAATTACTACTCTCTCTCATTTTGTTTTTTGTCTTTGCACAAAATACTACTGCACAAAACAGTTTGTCACTAAACAACAGTCAACTGCTAAGTTTGGATGAAATATTTAGGATATATCCATATCATAATGAATCAATTGATTTCAATATGTATCCGCCAATTTATAAGAGAATTGTGGAATCAGCATTCGTTAAAAAAATACTTAGAAAGACTATGAGTTATAAACTTACCGATCAAGTAATCAGTCAAATTAAATATGATAAACCAGACTGGACTAATAATGAAAGACAGAAATATGAATATAACAGTGAGAATCAATTAATAAGAATAACAACTCAAAAATGGAACGGTACAAACTGGGTTGATTGGATGAAAACAGAGTATAACAGAACTGAAAGTGGTGCTATTGGTGGTTATGCTGGTTACACTTTGACAAATGGAAGTTGGGCTCAGTCTCATTCAACTACTTATATTTTTGATGGGCAAGGAAATAATACCGGTTATGAGTATGAAACATTCGGTTCGTTTCCAACAAGAATGAAAACACTGAACACAACTGATGCGAATGGCAGAACCGTATTATCTGAAAGTTATACATGGAATTCATCAACCGGACAATACACTAAAACCGGAGAGTATAATTACACATATAATGCACAAGGAAAGCAAATTGAATCAATCTATAAAACAAATTCGAATGGGACACTTGTAAACTCTAACAGATCAGTTACGGAACGTAATGGAGATGGAACAACAAAAAAAACTACGTCATATAGTTGGAATTCAACTTCAGGAAGTTGGACACAAGGAAGCACAACAGAATATTCATACTATTCAAACTCAACAAATCAAGCAGAAGTTGTAACGAAAAATAATTCCGGTGTCCCAACTCAAAGGCTCCTTTATACTTATTCTGCTACAAATAAAATACTTACAAATGAAACTCAGACTTGGGATAACTCCATGCAGAGCTGGAATCCTTGGTGGAGAACGGACAGAACTTATACAAGTGATGATTACACAGCAAGTTCAACTCGTAATTCATATACACCGGGAAAAGGATATGAAGAATATGATAGAGAATTGTACGAGTATATTACTGTCGAAACTTCTACAAAGGTTAGGCTAACAACCAGTGTCTTTCCGCCGGCTGCTGAGCAAGATGGTTCTACTGTTACTCCAAGCGGAACAACAGAGTATAATAAAAACACAAAAGTAACTTTGGATGCAAAAGCGGGAGATGGCTGGGTATTTGAGAGGTGGACTGGTAACCTTACAGGCACAACTAAACCTCAAGAATTAACAATGGATGATGACAAAAATGTTGTCGCAAACTTTCAGCCATTGCTAACCTTAAGTCTTTCATCTCCAAACGAAAATAATTTATGCCCTCCGGCATTAAATGAGGAATTATTAATTGCAACTGCCGGAATATTTGTAGATGGTGTTGATTGGCTTTTAACGGGAATATCTTTTACTGCAGCTGAAAAATACAAACCTAGTTTCACCGAAGCATGGATTGAATATGCAGGTAATAAGCTAAAAGGGAAAATAAATGTAGATGCTGACAGCAATGCAACATCATATACATTTTCTCCTACACAACAGATTAATGAAGGAACAACACTCAGCGTTAAACTTATTCTAAAATTTATGTATCCATCAAAATCAGCTGAAAAATACATTCCGGCTGCATTGACTGAAGTAAAAAAATATAAAGTAAGCATACAAGTCGGGCAAGTTACATGTATACCAATTCCGGAAGATGCTCGTCCCGGTGTAAAAGGACCAATTGAAACATTCTATTCCAATAAGCAAATAATGGCGTCGGTGTGGAACGTGAGTAAGGAACCGGATTTACCTTTTGCAACCATAAATGAAGCAGTTAATTCAACACAAACAGTTGATGGTAACATAATAGAACTTTGTCCTAATATTTTTACAGAGAATATTATTGTTAATAAAAAACTAACGATACAAGGGAAAACAGATTATAAAAGTACAATTGTGAAGGCATTGAAAAATATTGATCATGTGTTCACTGTTGAAAGAGATGAAGTAACACTAAAAAAGATTTCAATTGTTGGGGCTAATGGAACCGGTGCCGCGGGAGTCTATATTGACAAGGAAAACTTTCACTACAGAATTGTAAATATTTATGATTGTTATATTGGAGACAATTATAACGGAATCAACAGCAATTCAGTTGTAAATATTTACTACTCTTTTGTTAAGAAAAATAAACACGATGGAATTCAATGCGATTCTCTCAGTGCTATATTAATCCTAGTGGACCAAAATGGAGGTAACGGAGTTTATTCATATGGAGGAATAAATTTTGAGTCACTGGAGGGATATACTGCTTCTGCAAGTTATAACACACAAAATGGACTCTATGCAAAAGGAAGGATTATCTCGAACAAATATGGTGGAATTTTTAGGTTCAATTCAAATAAAAGCTCTGGTGTTTACTGCGATGGTAATCTTTTCGAAATTAGAAGCAACTCTGTTATAGCAGATAGTAATAAAGAATATGGCATCTATTCTAAAAGCAATCTTAAAAGTTCACATGTCTTTGCAAGGTTTAATGGAAAGGATGGGTTAAAAAGCAATTATGTTTCATGTACGCAAACGGTTACTGATAATAATGAAGGCGATGGTATCAATGCCAATTTTATTAATCTAGCCGGAATAAGGGGTGAAGAAATATCTTCCAGCTACAATAAACTGAATGGCTATAATGCAGATCAACTTACAATTGATGCGGATACAGGCGCAGTTAAGATTAATAGAAATGGTATGAACGGTGTGCTGGCACAAAGTAATGCTGAAATTTATAGACCTTCATCAGCCACAATAGATAGCAATGCTCACTATGGTATTTATCCTCCACAGAACCTCAGAATAAGAAACGCCTCAGTAAGGTATAATGGTAAAGGTGGATTATTTGGTTCATACATAGTATCATCAAATATTATTGCAGATCATAATAAAGGAATTGGAATTAATGGCGATTTAATCTTTCTCGGTGCGTGGGATGGCAACTTGTCCTCTGCAAGTTATAATAGTGAGGATGGTGTAAGAGCAGGCGAACTTGTCGCATATGCCGAAGATGGTGGCAAACTCCGATTCAATAAGAATGGTGAGTCTGGAATTACAGCAATCCCTTTTCACATGGAAATATACTCGCAATCATCGCAAGAGAATAATTTAACCATAGATAGTAATGTTGTGCACGGTGCCTATGCTAAAGGTGATATTAAAATCTCGAATGGTTTTATAAGAAATAACGGAAAGGATGGTTTACATGCTGGATATATTTATGTAACAAACGTAAAAAGTGATTTCAACAAAGGAAGCGGTATTGTAGGTACTCAATTGTTAGCTTTGAGATCTATAGATGGATTCCGATCTACATCAAATGATAACGGTGAATATGGAATCCGAACACGAGAAGGAGTGATTAGTGCTGCGAATATTTTGCGAAATAAGAAAGATGGAATTTATGCTGAGATAGTTGAATTTAATCAAGGAGCTGTTAATAATAACTTTGGTTGGGGTATGCATATTTATGGTTATCCAACCAATTCTAAGATTAAATTTGTAAATCTTACAGGCAATAGTCTTGGGGCTATTAATTACACATACAATAATCCCTCTCAAATAGGAATGAACAAAATCGCACTCGCGGATATATCAATTTTGGAAAATTGCGAGATAAGTAAAAACAATGGTCCAGGCGTATTATACAATGCAAACGTTTCTGCCAGCATTCTTTCGTGTAATATATATGGCAACAGAGAATATGGACTAAATAATTTGAGCAATTCAGCAACAATTAAAGCTTTTGGAAATTATTGGGGAAGTTCATCCGGTCCATCTGGCAGTGGTAGCGGAATTGGTGATAAGGTTAGCCCCAATGTTCTCTATTCTAATTGGTTAAGTAATCCACTTTCAGTTATTATTTCTTTATCTATTGATACTTTGAATTCTGTAAAAAGCAGTATAGACACATTTGATGTCGGGTTTTACAATTATCTTAAAATACCGGATAAGTTAAATGTGACTGTTACAGATTCTTTAGGCTGGTTAACATCACCCAAAAATTTCTCCATTGATTTACTCGATAGTAATTATTTTAGCAAACCAGTAGTATTAACCATACCCACAAATGCTATTAACGAAAAAAATATAATTAGAATCAATGCTGTTTCAAATTCCAATAATAACCAGCAGTACCAAAAAACTATTTCACAATTTGTATATTCACAACAAGCAGTTGAAATTAATGTCACCCATGCCAACTCTGTTGTTGCACAGAATAAAGAAATAAAGTTTACTGCCAATGTTATAGACCAATTTGGTAAATCTATTACAACCTCTCCAATTTGGAGCACATCCAAAGGTACTATAAACTCTCAAGGATTATACACAGCTCCAAGCGACACAGGACGCTATACAGTCACTGCAAAAAGTGGAAATGTTCAGGCATCTGTTTTTATCCTAGTTGTTCCAAAAGAACCAGTCTTGCAAAGAATTCATGTATACCCGGATTCTGTTTATTTAAATCCCAATCAAGAGTATCAGTTCTTAGCAACTGGCCTTAATCAATTTGATAGTCTACATATTTTTATTCCTTATTGGTCAGCTAATGGAGGAACTATAGATCAGAAAGGTAAATATGTTGCTGGATCTACAAAAGGTATTTACAAAGTTATTGCCTATAGCGGTTCAATTAAAGATGAGGCTATTGTAAATGTTGGAGTTGTTGTAAGCACAAAAGAAGTAGTTATCCCGACAGAATACTGCTTATATCAAAACTATCCCAATCCTTTCAATCCGGAAACAAAAATCAAATACGATTTGCCTAAGACATCGCGCGTTGTACTTAAAGTGTATGATATTCTTGGAAGAGAAGTAACTACACTAGTTAACAAGGAACAATCGGCGGGAAGATATGAAGTTATGTTTTCATCAAAGGCTAACAATATTGCTAGTGGTGTTTATATCTATAGAATTACTGTGGGCAATTATTCACTTGTAAGAAAGATGTTACTTCTAAAATAAATGATGAGGATTCTAATGAAGAATTTGGTTTTCCTTACAGTACTATTATCGTTACTCTTTCAGTATAGTAGTTTCACTCAAACTACTATGACCGATTTGGGTGATTTCACCAACCAGGAAAGTATGCTACCGAGTTCAATCAATTACACGGCGAGTTATAACAATTATCTCTATGTAGCCGGTTCAGGTTCAATTTATGTCTATGATATAAGCACCCCCGATATACCGGATTTCATAAGAACTGTTAATTATAGTGCCGCAAAGATTTGGGCGGGTAATGGAATTCTTGCAGCTTACAATGGAAGCGTGATTGCTATTTATGATTTAGCAAGTCCAAATAATCCGGTTAAAAAATCTGAATACACTGCTGGTAATGATGTTTACCAAGTGTCTTTCAAAGAGGGTTACATGTGTATTCTATATATGCACGAGCCGGTAAAAATTGGAACTTTCGAAATGGTGGATGTTTCTCAATTAAGCGCACCATTACTGAAAGGTTCATATAAAGTCGGGGACATTGATGGATTTAGTTTTTGTTTTTCAGCCGATGGAAATAAAGTCTTCACTACTCATTATAATTATGGTATAGATAGATCTGTTGTAACTGAGTTAGATATTACGTTTCCTGTAACTATACAGAAATTAAGACAATTCACTACTGCGAAAAACATTTTCAAAATAGCTCTTGAGGAATCAATAATCTACATATTAAAGGATGCAAATTTTCAAGGTCCATCAACGCTCGAAGCGTATGATATTAGTTCCGGAAATGATTGGGTGCTATTAGCTTCGGTACAAGTAAGCTCAAG
>CAZEDR010000106.1:7710-10524 GCA_964510975.1 uncultured Melioribacter sp.
ATGCACGTCTCAGGCAACTCTATAACATTAAGTCTGTCCGATGGGGGAATACAAGATTATACGTACAATGCAACAACTAAAACATTTTCAGCCGGTACTAACATTGCAGTAAGTAAAGCATCCCATTTTTCATATCATAAGCGTGATATTTTAGCGTCAGGTTCGGTTCTTGGTAAATCAAATTTAGAATCAACTGTTCAAGCAGATGAATATATAGAATATATCTATTACGTTATGAATAATATAGCAGGATATAGCGATTATTACGGCAGTAAACTTACGATCGTTAAAAAACTTATCAAAAAAGGTGGGATACAAAAAGTAAATCTAACTATGTCCGTTTTATCAACCTATGCCGCTGGCGATGGATGTACCGTATCACCAACTGTGGAATTCATCAGTATGATAAAAACGCTAATGTTACAATTAATGCTCAAGCTGTAACCGGCTGGGTGTGGGATAAATGGACCGGAGATGCCTCGGGTTCATTAAAACCGCAAGGAATTATTATGGATAAAGACAAAAGTATCCAAGGCAATTTTCAACCGATTCTTCAGCTTAGTTTAACTTCTCCTGCTGATGGCTACTACTGTCCGTTAAAACCGGAAGAGGAGTTAACAATAGCCACAGCAAATATTTTCGTTGATGGCGTTGATTGGCAACTTACCGAAATTAGTTTCAAGATGGAAGATGTTGCATTTGGTTATAGTAGTGAAGCATGGATTGAATATGCAGGAATAAAACTTAAGGGAATAATTAATATCGGCGATACATTAGGTACAATTCCATCTGTTACTTTTTCTCCCAATGCAATTATTAACGAAGGCTCAACTCTTTCAGTTAGGTTATTCTTTAAATTTTTTCACTCATCATATTATCCGGACAAGTTTGTGCCTTACGCCCCAGATGAGGTTAATAAGTTTAAGGTAAGCATTTCTGTTGGTGATATAGTTTGTATACCCATTCCCGCCTCAGCTCGACCAGGAGTTAAGTTCCCAGAATCAACTACTAGAATGTATTCAAAAACCCAAACGGTGGCTTCTGTTTGGAATGTGAGTAAAACTCCAAGAGTTCCATTCGCTTCAATTCAAAGTGGTGTAAATTCTCAGACTACAGTTAATGGAGATGTTCTAGAATTATGCCCATGCTTATATAAAGAAAATGTAGTTGTTGATAAGAGTTTAACAATAACTGCAATGGGTACGTATCTAAACACAATTGTACTAGCTAAAAATAAATCTTCGAACACGTTTTTAATACAGAAAAAAAACACAGAATTAAATGGACTTAAAATAACCGGATCGGAAAGTGCGGGTGTGTGGGTTGATAAAAATCCTCAGTATGATAATCCGGCAATTGATATAACCGATTCGTACATCTCAGAGAATAATTGGGGAATTAATAGTAATGCAACAGTCAGTATCAAACGAAGCTATGTAAACAAAAATAAAGTTAATGGGATTTTATGTGATACACTTAAAGCAGTGGATTTAGTTGTTGATCTTAATGAAACTGGGAGCGGTGTCATTGCAAAAGGTGATATATTCTTTGATTCCAGTCCTAGTAAAACTGTATCTGCTAGTTATAATGGAGGTAATGGTCTGAGTGCAAAAGGAAGAATAGTTGAGTCGAAAAATACAGGCATATTCAAATTTAATGGTAATAAAGAAAGTGGTGTTTCTTGCGAAGGTACCTTATTTAAAGTTAATGGTACATCGGTAATTGCAGATAGTAATATGAAGTATGGCATTTATTCAAAAGAAGACTTACAAGGATCCAATATTTATACAAGACACAATGGAAGTGCTGGGGTTTATGGTAAATCAGTCAAGGTTACAAATATTGTTTCAGATAAAAACAAAGATTCAGGAGTATATGGTGAATCTACTGTAGAAATAATTTCAAAAGATAAAAAAACAATATCCGCTAGTTATAATTCAATAGATGGGATACGATCCGCTTCTACAACAATTGATGGAAATAAAGCCATTGTAAAAATAAACGAGAATGGCTATAGTGGAATTCACTCAAATCTATTAAGCATTAAAAACTGTTCAATATGTTCTGTTGACAGCAACAATTACTCGGGAATATTTTCAAATGATGTAGAAATTTCCGATGCTTCAATTTCATACAATAAGTCAAATGGTATTGAGAGTAAAAAAGTAGTCTGTTCTAATCTGATTGTTAATAATAACGGAGAGAAAGGAATAATCTGTACTGATCTTACTTTTACTGTCAGTGATGATAAAATTTTTTCTGTAAGTAATAATGGAGGCACAGGAATTACAAGTGAGAATATTGTTCACGGTGAAACAAGTCTTGGGCAAATAAATGTCAACAACAATTTAGGAGATGGAGTTACAACAAAGAACTTCAGTATAATAAGCGAGAAAACCTCAAACTTTTGCAATAACAAATACTTTGGAATAAATGCAAAAGAATTAAAAATAAAAAATGCGAATGTGGAACGTAATTGGGCGGGTGGGCTTAACGGAGATTATATAATTGCAACCAATGTTGTAGCTGACCATAATTATCACGATGGGATCAAAGGCGATAACATTCAGCTTTTGGCTGAGTATAATAAAATACTATCTGCAAGTTATAATACCGGCAATGGCGTTATAAGTACAGGAGGGGTAAAAGGATCAACCTATAGTGGAAATCTGAAGTTCAATAAAAATTATGGGACTGGTGTAATATCTTACGGTAAGAATATAGAAATTTATGGTGATCAAGAACCTGTTGTTAGATCATATGATACTACAAATACGTGTACTACATCGGATTCCCCACACTGTGTTAATTTTT
>CAZEDR010000107.1:0-6375 GCA_964510975.1 uncultured Melioribacter sp.
GCTTGAATTCATTGACCAACGTTGCAACTTCTCTTCCGAGCAAATCAAAAACTATTAACGAAACTTGACTTGCCGCTTGTATCTTGTAGCTAATAGTAGTTTCCGGATTAAATGGATTTGGATAATTCTGTTCTAGTTTGAATTGTGTAGGCAATTCATTCGATTGATCAACTCCTAAAAGAATTCCTTGCTCTGGAGTTGACAGTTTAACAGTTGTATAAATTCTAAATTCACCCGGTTCAAGCGTAACCGGCATATCAACATTATCTACATTCAATTCCTCGCCGGTAAAATAGTTATACCACTTGCCCGTGTTCTGAAATTCAGGAAGCATTGTATCGGTTGTTACTGCAAAATTTCCGATCACAATAACATTCATGCTTGAGTGGTTAATCCACATTCTCTTTAAGTAACCGCTTACGCTCATTCTAAAATCGCTGCTGGAAAACGCCGGATAATCTTTTTTTAATTTGATTAAAGCATTCCAAGTTTTCATTAATCTAACTCGGTCAATTTTTAATAAGTAATTCAATTGCGAACTAAAAGGAATGGGTTTGGTTCCCAATCTTCCATTCTCATTGATTGAATAATCATAACCGAGTTCTCCAAACTGCCAGATCATTTTTGGTCCGGGAACTGTAAAGAAAAACGCGCCGGCTGCTTTCATTCTCTGCAAAGCCGTAGGAAGATTCTTTACACTGTAAGAACCATTCACATTTCCATAAGTAAGATTCTTATACATCAATCTTTCTTCATCGTGACTTTCCATATAACCAACTAGATTCGGTTTTGTCCATCCGCGAGATTTATAGGAGATTCCTTCAAAGTTAGATTTGCCCGAATCGTGATAACCCATTGTGGCTTCGTTATAAGCAGAATTCATGTTCCCCCAGAGAAGAATGCCGGCATCAGCCAATTCTTTTTCTTCTGTGTTAACTGCTAGATGTTCGAAGATCATGATCGATGTTGGATCGTAAGACCAAGCTTTGTTAACCATTCTCTTCAGCAATCGAATTCTATCAGCATCATAATTGCTGCCCCATGAATCGGACATTGATTTGTAGTTATTTCCAATTCCTTTTGTGAAATCGAAACGGAAACCGTCGAACCTAAATTCGGTTAGCCAGTATTGAAGCAAGCGGTCAACAAAATATTGTGTTGCTTTGCTTTCATGATTGAAATCATACCCCCATTGTGCATCCGGATTGGCAAAGTTGGACTGCTGATTAAACCACGGATTATTTGCCGCCGGTTTACCGACTGAACCATCCCAGTACATTCTAACCATCGGGTTTGTGCCGTAAGCATGATTAAGAACTATATCCATCAATACTGCAATTCCATTAGCATGGCATTCATCTATGAATGCTTTCAATTCAATTGCCGGTCCATAATATTTATCAGCTGCAAAATAAAATGATGGGTTATAACCCCAGCTGTTGTTTCCTTCAAACTCATTAATCGGCATCAGCTCGATTGCGTTTACTCCAACTTTCTTTAAGTAGCTAATGCTGTCTTTAAGAGCTTTATAAGTGTGAGCGCTTGTGAAATCGCGAACCAACAACTCATATATAACAAGCTTTTCTTTCTCCGGACGAATGAATTGGCTCACCTTCCACGGATATGCAGATTTATCGTACGAATAGTATGATACCGAATTTTCAGTTTTTCCGGAAGGATACGCTGGTAAATTAGGATAAACTGTTGATGGGATTGAAGAATCGTTTGATGGATCAAGAATAATTTCGGAATAAGGATCGGCTACACGCAATGTTCCATCAATTAAGTATTGATAGATATTGGAAAATGAAGAATTGTCCGGGGTTCCAGTCCATGTTTTTATTAAAGGAAGTTCTTTCCACCAAATAACGCTGTCAGGTTTTGGTTCATACCGGTTCATAAAAAATGATGTATCAACTTTCCAATCGTTCGCTTGAGAAAGTAAATACACAAATTCTTTTTGGGGCGCATAAAGAACCACAATGTTGGAGCTTTTATTTATTCCAATTTGATTTCCAGCCGGAAGCGGCAAATTTTTTATTGCGGGATTTCTCATTATCACAAAAGAAGAAGAATCTTTTTGATTGGTTGAATCTACCGCTACAACTTTTACTTCGTTATTCCCGCTCGGAAAACTATTCGCAACAAATTGATACTTTAAAACCGATGTTGCGCTTTGAGCCTTTTCAGTTTCGTTAACGTAAAGTTTTACAGATTTTGTTTTTGCTCCAACTTCCGCTACAGAAACATCAACATCAACAGTTCCGCCCGGTTTAACAAAAACCGGCGAGCGAAGCGGATCGCCAAACGAAACATTAACTGTTGGTTTGTTAAAGATAATCGAAATTCCGGATTCGTAAAGAGGAATAAACATATCTTCCGATTGCTGCTTACCATCAGCACTACGCAGTACCACACACAATTCTACTATTGTTTGAGTGGCATCTGTTACTTTGTAGTAATTGCGAGGATTGCTAATCGTGATTTGATAGACGTCGGTACTTAATCTAGCCAATTGTGGTTGAGCGGCATTATCGCCCCAATTACCAATAACTTTTTGCCATTTAGTAATTGTTCCGGATTGTGATTTAAGACTTACTCC
Source organism: uncultured Melioribacter sp. (assembly GCA_964510975.1). GTDB lineage: Bacteria > Bacteroidota > Ignavibacteria > Ignavibacteriales > Melioribacteraceae > Stygiobacter. The sequence continues at coordinate 2,603 of CAZEDR010000107.1, forward strand.
TGTATGCGCATAAACAACGCCTGTATAGCCGGCAATTTTATTTGCATGAGTTGCGTTCTTAACATCAAAAGTAATAGTAATGATATCAGTCTGCTTTGGAAATTGTGGTGAGGTTGTAACCACTGTTTGTGCAAAAATCAAAAAAGGGAATAGTAATGCGAAAACAAAAATTTTGCTTTTCATAGTGCCTCATATTTGAAATATCTTCGGGGACTAACTTAGGTAAGTTACCCTATGCTAATCAAGGAATTCCCACGCCACACCAAAGCGTAAGCCTCTTGGGCGAACCGGGTAGAATGGAACAACCGAATACTGCGAATTCAAGAGGTTTTCCCATGTAAAATAAATTATTGCACTGTCCTGGATTCTTCCGGCGAGGAAAAAATCAATCTGAAACGATGGGGTAAATTCTAATGCATTAATTTGCGAGTAACTACCATTTGTAGAGTTGTAAATAAATGAAGAGGAGACTCCTTTTTCAAAATCGAAATGCTGCTCGTAACGGGAGCCGTAGCTGTAATAATTAAATCCGGTTTTCAATTTTAGATTGTTGTTGAAAAGCGTATCTATATAATAAGCACCGCCAGTAGAATAAAATTGTGGCAATCCCCGTCGGATTCTTTCATCCTCCGATAAATACAAAGTGGAGCTTGAATTCAGAACAACTTTCCAAATTTTTACATTTGCGTTAAGAGATATGCCATGTGATGTCGAGTTCACTGCATCAACAAAATAAGCAGCGTCATTTCGCTCGTTCGATTCAATGAATGCACCTACGAATTCATTATCATTCTTCACCATGAAATAGCCCAAAGAAATTGTAAGTGGATTGAACGAGAATGACGCTTTCAACTCTGCAGTTTGAATTTGCCGATTTTCATTAATGTTGGTGATTTTCAAGAACCGTTTTTCCAATGGAGAAATTGGCTGCTCAAAGTGTGCTAAACCGGCATATATCGAAACTGCATCGTAAATTTTTACAATTGCATCAGCACCAAATCCTAAATAGTTTTTTTGTGAAATATTTTGATACTGGAAAAATCCGGAAGGAAGAATATAATCATCGGCCAGTTTTAATGTAGCGATTGCAGAAGTTGAAAATATTGTTCGAGTAATTTCTTTTTCAAACAATGGGGAATCGAATCGGTTTCTTTCAAAATTTGTAAGTGAAGTGAGATTGAAAAAATCCGTTGATAAATCTTGCCTTAATCTTCCGCCAAGTGTAATAGATTGATTATCGTGGGAAACCGGCAAAACATTGTCTTGGATAGATCCGTTGATATTCTGCCTAAATTCAGCAAGGTCATCTTTATAGTAAAAAGAGAGCTCAGTTGGAGAATTCCCGATCAACTTCGAAAACACTGAGGCCGAGAAAAAATTATTTGTTGTTGTAATGTATCTGTTTAAGTATCTAACCGAAGCATATTGATAATCGTAAATCAGTTCGTTGATCGGATCGTTGGGATAATTATTATGTGTTGCCTCAACGTCAACTCCTCCATTCAATGCAGTGGTTGATTTAGTATGCTTATAGTTCAATCGTATAGTCGCATTCTGAGAAAGCATATAATCCATGCGGAAGTTTCCCATCCAGGTAGAGAAATTGCTGTTTTTAAAATAAGCATCCGCACCATGGTTGGTAAGTTCGATGTAAGTATTCAATTTTTTGAACGGAGAGATGTTGAAAATTCCATCAATCAATCCTTCTCCTGCCGGTGCTTGATAGTATTTTAATCTTGAGTATGGGCGATTGCTTGCCGGTATTCTTGAAATAAAATTAATTGATGCAACTCCGGAATTGCTATACATAAATCCCCGAGAAAGCGGTAAAATCTCAATAGAATCAATGCTTTCAGATTGGAATAGATGAAGGTCTGCTAAGTTTGTTAGTCTGTTGGTAACATTAATTCCATCATTCAGAATCGCGGTTGACCTATTATCCAAACCATACAAGCTAACATCGGTTGGAGAGCCGCCATTACCAAGTTTTTTTATGAATACTCCCGGAACCTCATTCAGAAAATCTTCTGTAAATCTATAATCAATAGATTCTAATTTACTTTTATGAATTTTGTTTCCGCTAAAAGAATTATCCAACAGAGAATTTGGTGCAATTACTTTGAGAAAAATTTTGGGGATGGATGTTTTTGTTGTATCAGCAAGAATTGAATTCTCGGATTTAGTTGAATCGGTTTTTGCTAAAGATTTTTTGCTCGTTTGTCCAAAACTTTGTTGATTGAAAAATATCACGAGGGAAAAAATTAGAGAGCAGTACTTTAGTTTTTCGGTAAGTGTAATTCGATTTCGCGACATAGAGAACTCATTCTGTTTGTAATTCATTAGGCAATTTTAGCTGTGTATTTATTGATTTATCTAGCACTTCGCTCTTAATCAATTGTTGTATTAACAAGACAATTAATGTTTGTTTTATATTAAAAAAATACTAATTTTCATACGAACTTATTCACAAAAAAAATAAAGGGTTAACACTATGGCAATGACAAAAGGACAAATCTTAACACACATGGCTACAAAATCTGGTCTTACCAAAAAAGCTACCGGCGAATTCTTAGATGAATTTGTTACACTTGCTTACAAAGAAGCTAAAAAAGGTTTTGTTATTCCTGGATTAGGCAAACTTGTTCTAGTTGACAGAAAAGCAAGAATGGGCCGAAATCCAAAAACTGGTGAAACAATTAAGATTGCAGCTAAAAAAGTTGTAAAATTTAGAGTAGCAAAACAAGCTAAAGACGCTATTGCTCCAGCAAAAAAGAAATAAGCTTTATAATTAGTCATCCCAAAGGTGACGGTTTTTTAAAACCTCTTTCGTTACGGAAGAGGTTTTTTTTTCGTTAATTCAGATAATATAACAGCAGAAGCATTTGCAACATTTAGCGATTCAGCTTTGCCTTTTCTTGGGATCGTGATTTTTATATCGCAAAGATTTAATAATTCTTCCGTAGGACCGTGAGATTCATTAGCCATTACCAATACTGATTTTATTTCTTTCCGAAAGGAGTAAATATCTTGGCCTGAGAGATCGGCACAATATATTTGGTAATTCTTCTCCTTTAGTTTAGTTAGCTCATCATAAAAATTTTTGCTTTCTATCAGATTAACATGAAAAACTGAACCTGCCGATGCTCTTATTACTTTTGGACTAAAAATTTCTGCGCAGTTTTCGCTAAGAATAATTGTCTCAACACCAAACCAATCGCTATTTCTAATTATTGTCCCAACATTTCCCGGATCGTTAATATTTTCCAATGCAACTATTAAATCCCCTCTAAGTTCTTTATTGTTATCATCATTATAGAAAACTGCTATCACTTGTTGAGGAGTTTTTGTATCGGCCAGCCGCCCAAGATCATCGTGTCTCACTTCTTCAATTCGCAAAATTTTCTTCCGAATAGAGTCAATGAAATCCTCTTCGTTAGTATTGATAGCATTTGTATAAAGAAGCGCTTCACAATAGAATCCTGAGGATAAAGCTTCCTCAATTAATTTTATTCCTTCAACCAAAAATTTAGCTTCTTCTAAGCGGTTCTTTTTCGAAGTCAAAGAAGCGTAATATTTAAGTTCGGCTCTGGTCATTTTTTCTAAAAGTTTTGAACAAATATAGAAATTAGAAATGATTAATTTTCTTGTTGAATCCACTTAGAATTATTGCGCAGTATTGGGATTTTATGTTAGATTTGCCACGCAATTTTGAAAGTTCTTAAATGCTGGCGTAGCTCAACTGGTAGAGCAGCTGACTTGTAATCAGCAGGTTG
>CAZEDR010000107.1:6385-10459 GCA_964510975.1 uncultured Melioribacter sp.
GTCCCATCGCCAGCTCTCGAAAAGCCTCAAAACACTTCGTTTTGGGGCTTTTTTTATTGACTCTCTTGATTCATGCTGATTTAGTAAGCATGAGTCGGTAGTTTTAGATACCGATTCTTTTGTTGACCGAACATGAGGAGAAATCTTATGTTCATTACCCGCTTAAAAAGATCCCCATTTTATTCGCTCGTTTATCTAGAAAATGGAGAACGCAAATCAATTTCGAGTAAAACTACAGATTTAAAAGAAGCTCGAAAATTCCTAGAACGTTTTCAACAGCCAGAAAAAAAATAATCCATTCTCCCGAACCATCAAATTCGATGACTCTTCAATCATTTTGCGATGAGTATTCTTCTCATGTTTCGCAAACAAAATCTAAGAATTATGTACGTTCTATAAAGCTATCCTTCAAAATGCTAATTCACTTCATCGGAGATATAGCTCTTTCCTCATTAGAGCATCGAACACTCGACAAATTTTTCACTCTAACTTTTACCAGAACACAAAGAGGTGCATCATCATATTAACGAGCCTTGAAAGCTTTTTTTACCACCGTCGTTTTATGGAATTACATTCCGGAGAATCCTTTTAATAAAACTTGCAATGGTTTCTAAGTCGTTCCCAATGTTCATCAATATTAGTGAATTGAAATCTATTCTTGAAAAAACTGAGGAGGGTTACTTAAGAAAATTATTTGTCGTCGCTTTCTATACCGGAATGCACCTTGGTGAGTTAGTAAATATGTAATGGTCATGGATTGATTTTTCAAAGTCTGTAATCAAAATAAAACTATCTGAATCATTCACAACAAAAAGTAGAAAAGAGGGAATAATTCCAATGAATTCTTTCTTGAAGAAACTGCTACTTTTGAGAAAGTCGTTAACTTCAAATGAAAGCAACGAGAAGTATGTTTTCTTTAGGGAATAAGGTAACATGTTGAATGAATTCTATGTCAGCAAGAAATTCCAAGAATACGGCTTGCCAGCTTATATGATAAAATCCATTTTCATACTTTGCGCCATTCATTTGCCTCAACATTAGTGCAAAAAGGAGTTTCTCTGTATGTTGTAAAAGAATCACTTGGACATGAATCACTTACAACAACTCAAATATACAGTCATTTACAGCACCAGAATTTGAGGGATGCGGTTAATTTAATGTAACAATTGGCTATTGCGAATTTTTGATTGTAAAGGTGTAAAATTATTTTACCCCGTGCATTTTTGCGGAGGTTCTTTTCTATCAAGAGAAAAGTATAGGAACAAAACCTGCCGAGAAAATGATTGTTTAATTTATTTTATAATAATTATTTTATACACATGGATCTTTCAAAAAATCTTTTAGTGTCAATTATCAATAATATGCGCGACTTTAAAATCGCTCGAGACGAACATTGGTATCGAATTCCCTTCGAAAGTGTAGAAAGATTTCTTAATGAATCATGGCCGCCGAGTTTCTTGGCATTTTATCAAACCTCCGCTTTTGGCAAAAATTCATTCTCAATCAATAACTATTCGAAAGTAATTAATACTAAAATTGTTAAAAGAAAAGAATTGTTTCCCGATGAACCTTTGAACGAAAAAAGTAATCGCGATTATTACAAAATATTAATTGAACCTCTCAATAATTTACCCAAGCCTATTCTAAGCCGCCGTTGGCGTAGAATAGTATTTATTCAATCCACTTGGGAAAAATTTATTAAGGCTGTTGAAATTAACGACCTTTTTGATGGAAGTGTCCTAGAAGATAAATTATGGGCAGAATTTAAAAGATTGGGAATTGATATCGAACGTCAAGAACTGGTTCAGATTGATAATCGTTTTTACTTCTTGGATTTTGCCGCTCATTGTATGAAGGGTAATCTCGATATCGAAACAGACGGCGATTTATGGCATCACAATCCCTCTGCTGCTTCGCAAGATAATCTACGAAACAATGATTTATCCTCGGAAGGTTGGCAGATAATAAGGTTTACATCAGATCAAATAAATGAACAACTTGAATCCTACTGCATTCCTCACATTACACACCATATTAATCAATTTGGCGGAATTAAAATTGACGATTATTTCTCAAAACGCATTGAAAATGATGGCGATTATTTCCAGTACAATATTTTCGATATTTGATTAATCCTTTTTTCAAGTAACAGTTTATACCGTTCCGTTTACTAAAAATTTTCTTTTACTAAGAAATACTCTTTGTTAAAGGAAATGCCTTTGCCTTTACTAAGGGATCATGTTAGTCCAACAAAACGCCTTATCTTCGACTGAGATTCTATTAGAAATACGAACTGCTTGTAATTTCAAAACAACATCTTATAGTTGTCTTGTGAGTTATATACTCAAATAATTGATATAGTAATTAAAATGTTGTTACTCTTCAGGATAATAAAAAACAGTATCGGGTAACGGTTGTTTGGATATTTCATCGGATTCATATTGAAGCACTAATTCCAATCCACCGGCTTTCTGGAAAAACAAAACTGTGAAAGGATATTTTCCTTTTTGCAAATAAACTTGTTCTCTAAGCTCAACATTACCATGCAAACCGTCATTATTAATTATTTCTTTATCACCAATTATCAGTTTACTTCCATCATCAGAAAGTAAATAGAAAGTATAAACGGCTTCTTTCGGAATTTCTATATAGCCGGTAAAACGCACACCAAAAAATTCCATCTGCCTTGGTGCTTCACCCGATTTAAAATTCTTTGTAATACCGGAACTAACCGGAGTGAGTTTATCATAATCCGGCAATTTATCCCAGTTGCCTTCGTAGTAGGAGTACTTCATTCCACTTTTCAACTTATGTATTTTTTTTGCGGTGCTCATCTTTGTAACATAATTTATTCTAAGCGAATCAATTATGCCGGGTAATTCTAAGTTATAGTAAGGAAGCGCTTTTATTGTTTGCGGTTTGGTTACTTTAATTGGCTTTTCATAAAGAGGAGAACTGTTGGTAGGATTTGAACCATCAAGCGTGTAACGGATAGTTTTACTTTTGCTATTTAGTGTTACAATAACAGAATCGTTGGAAGATAGCAGCCCACCTTTCGTTTGGAATTCAACCGGCTTGTTACTCCAATCGGCAAAAATAAATTTTAACCCATTATAAGTGCTCTTGTAACAAATAGTACCATGAACTTCTTCCGGGTATTCATCGAACTTCCATAATAAATTTTTAGGAGCTTTTGCTTTTAGAATATCAGCCAGTTCATTTACACCCATTCCTAAACCTTCATTAGCAACTGAAACATAAAGATGATTTTGCACTTCAGCATTCTTTAGTAAAAACCCTTCTGTTCTTTTAAGCATCACTTTATTATCCCACCACATACTTGGACTTAATGTTAAATAAGCATTAAATAGATTGTGGTCAGTCACTAAAGCATGCATTACAAACACTCCACCAAAAGAAGAACCGGCAAGAAGTCGGTAAGAATCCGTTTTGTAATTTTTATCCACAAAAGGAATCAGTTCATCTTTAATAAACTCGTGTAGTTTATCTGCTCCCCCGCCAGCTTTATTTGGCTCAAAACGGGTTGGCAGCAAATCCCATTCACGTTTTTCTATAGTGTTAACACCAACAACTATCATTGGCGGAATCAATCCATTATTCGCTAAAACACTTATTGCGTTTACAGTAAGATTAAAATTCCATTGTGCATCTACTAAATAGAAAACCGGAAAATTCTTTGTTGATGACGCATAGCCATCCGGCAAATACACTTTAATTGTTCTGTCTTCATTAAGTAAATCAGAATGTAGATTAAATGAATAGCCGATATTAACCGGTTCAGTTTTGATCTCACTTATCGAAGGAGTTTTTTCTTTTACATCAACCACTTGTTTTGTTTGTGCGGAAACAAATGACATTGCCAGAATACAAATAGCTAGAATAATCGATCTCATTTTTTGTCCTTGCTTGTTCTTTCTATAATTGTTTTTAATCCTTTCAAATTCATTTGCACTCTATTTGACGGTTAAGAACTACTTTTGTTGCATTCGTTAAATAAGTTACTAAAGTTACGTACTTTGTGATTTCTTAGTGTCTTTGCGACTTTGTGGCAAA
>CAZEDR010000108.1:0-10394 GCA_964510975.1 uncultured Melioribacter sp.
ATAAAATACATTTAGCCGGGTCACGTTCCATCGAAGCGCTGGAAACATCTATTGCATGATCTTTCTTTTCGCCAACAAATCTATGCTCGCGCAAATTATATCTTTCGGCTAAATCTTGGAGTTCGCAATTTTTATTTCTAACACATACTAAACAATCTTGCGGATGATTTTCTACAAGCAGTTCAACAATAGTTTTTCTTGCGGTTCTAACGCGCACAGAATTTGTATCAACCTTCATTCCTTCCATAACGGGATAAGCACAGCTTGGTGTTAATCCGCGCATTCCTTCAACTTCTACAACGCATATTCTGCAAGCACCGGTTGGAAAAAGATCTTTCATATGGCATAAAGTAGGAATATGAATTCCAACCGACTTAGCTGCATCAAGGATTGTCATTCCTTCTTCAGCTTTAACTTTTATATTATTTATTGTCATTTCAATCATTTTCTCGTCTCCGTTTCCTAATTAACAATGATGGCATCTAAGCGGCAAGTTTCGTAACACATTCCGCACTTCGAACATTTAACTTCGATAATTTGATGCGGCTGTTTCTTTTCACCAATGATCGCTTCTGCGCTGCATTTCTTTGCACACAATCCGCATCCTGTACAAGCTTCCGGATCAATTGTGAATGTAAGAATGTCTTTGCAGACTTTTGATTTACATTTTCTTTCAAACAAATGCTCTTCATACTCTTCTCTAAAGTAGCGGAGACCGGAAAGAACCGGATTCGGCGCACTCTGCCCCAATCCGCATAAAGATGTATCACGTATAACGTCTGCCAATCTTTGTAAATGTATAATTCCTTTGAAGCGCTGGAGCGGTTCAAACTTCATTTCGGTATGATTGTAACTAACCGGAATGCGTTCTATAATTTCTAACATTCTCTTAGTGCCTTCGCGACAAGGAACGCATTTGCCGCAAGATTCATTTTGAATAAATGTGAGGAAGTATTTTGCAACGTCAACCATACATGTATCTTCATCCATAACAACAAATCCGCCGGAACCCATCATAGCGCCGACTGTCTTCAAAGATTCATAGTCAATTGGTGTATCTAAAACTTCATCCGGTAAGCATCCGCCGGAAGGTCCGCCGATTTGAACAGCTTTAAATTTCTTACCATCCGGTATTCCGCCGCCGATGTCAAAAACGATTTCGCGAAGTGTAATTCCCATTGGAATTTCTACAAGACCGCTGTTTGCAATCTTTCCGCTAAGAGCAAATACTTTTGTTCCCTTGCTGGATTTTGTACCGATAGAAGCAAACCAATTTGCGCCGCGGTTAACAATGTTAGCTATGTTAGCAAAAGTTTCTACGTTGTTAATAATTGTTGGTTTCTGCCACAAACCGGCATCACTTGGATATGGCGGACGCGGCTTAGGCATTCCACGTTTACCTTCTATTGATGCGATGAGAGCAGTCTCTTCGCCGCAAACGAATGCGCCGGCGCCCTTCTTAATCTTAAGGTCAAAATCGAAATCGCTGTTGAGGATATTTTTACCAAGTAAACCGTATTTACGGCAAGCGTCTATAGCTAAGTTTAATCTTGCAATAGCAAGCGGATATTCTGCACGGCAATAAATGTAACCGAATGAAGCGCCTATTGCGTATGCACCTAATATCATTCCTTCAATTACTCTATAAGGATCGCTTTCCAAAACAGAACGATCCATAAATGCGCCCGGATCACCTTCGTCAGCGTTACAAATAATATATTTTTTATCAGCTTCTTTCTTATGAGCCATTTCCCATTTCATACCGGTTGTAAAACCGCCGCCGCCTCTTCCGCGTAATCCACTTTCTTTAATTTCCTTAACCAATTCTTCGGGACTCATTAAACGAAGAGCTTTATCCATTGCTTTAAAACCGCCCGAAGCAATGTATTCATCAATAGAATTTGGATTGATAACACCGCAGTTTTCCAAAACAAGTTTCATTTGGCGTTTGAAGAAAGGAACTTCATTTATATTTTTTACTTTTTCATTGCTCTTGCCGAACGTACCAAGCAATTTCTTCTCATACATTCCTCCCTTAATGATATTTGCTTCGATCATAAGAGGAACATCTTTTGGAGTAACTTCGCAGTAAGATATTCTATCTTTACCCGGAAGTTTAATATCAACGATTGGTTCTTTTGCGCAGTAACCAATACATCCGGTTGGAACTATAGACGCTTTTATATTCTTAGCAGCCAATTCATTTTCAATTGCAGTTTTAACTTTGTCGGCGCCGCTTGCCAATCCGCAAGTTCCCATTCCAATAAAAATAATTGGAAGATCGTGGCTGGCGTAAGTTAACGTCTTATACAAGTTCTGGTATTTTGCCTTACACGTATCATTCTGATGACATAACGGACCTTCCAAACTGCATGTAACAAAAAGATCGCAAGGATTTTCTATTGAGTGCCAGCACTGGTCGCAGCATTTATCTTGATAACTTTTCATTCAGCACCTACTTCTTGTCCAACTTTGGACTTGCTTTCTTCTTTCTTGTACTTGCTCAATATTTTCGGAATTTCTTTAACAGTTATTCTACCGTAATACTCTTCGTTTATATTGACTACCGGAGCTATGCTGCAAGCACCGATACAAGCAACGGTTTCAAGTGTGAAAAGTTTATCGCGCGTTGTCTGTCCGGCTTTTACACCAAGTTCAGTTTCCATCGCAGTAAGAATGTTTGCCGAGTTCTTTACGTGACAAGCCGTTCCTCTACAAACACGAATAACATTTTTGCCGAGTGGTGTTAACCTAAACTGGTTATAAAATGTAGCAACGCCGTAAACCGTGCTAAGCGGAATACCAACATATTCAGCTATCGCTTTCAATTGATCTTCCGGTAAGTATCCGTAAGCTTCTTGCACATCTTGAAGAAGAGCAATCAAGTTGCTTCTATCTTTAGGTGCATAGTGGTCAAAAATTCGATTCTCCATCTTTTTCTCTTTATTTGTCAATTGTTTCCATTCATTTTGCATAGATTATGCCAGCATAGAACTGCAATTACGTTTCATTTTCGAGGTTTCTGGGTTTTTAAGTCATAACTATTCCTAATCGTGAGAAATTTCTCCTCAATCTTGAATGAAATCGAAGCTCCGACAGACAGCACGTTGGCGATAACCTTTATGAAGCTTAGTATCTTTATGCCCATGCATCAGAAAAAAGTTTACACCTCATAGGAAACAAAGCGCAAAGAAATATAAATTCAATTGCAGTTCTCTTTTTGGCTTCTTCTTTTCTTTGTCTTAATTTTAGATCAAATATTTCCGGTGATTTATGACTTCGGACCTCCAAAAAAATTTCATGGACAAAAAAATAGCCGCTTGGATTTCTCTAATTGTCGGCGGATTCATGTTCATTTCAAAAATATCCGCTTACCTTTTAACCGGTTCATCAGCTATTTTCTCCGATGCTGCCGAATCTGTTGTTCATGTTGCGGCTACATCCATGGCATTATATAGTATTTACTTAAGTTCTAAGCCGGCAGATGAAGACCACTTATACGGGCACGGTAACGTTGAATATTTTTCTGCTGGTGTTGAAGGTCTGCTTATTATTGTTGCTGCTATTACAATTATATATTCGTCCGGACACGATTTGATTTTTGGCGTTACAACTCAAAAACTTGGGATTGGTACTACAATTATTGGAGTTGCCGGATTGGTGAATCTTGCTCTAGGATTATATTTAGTTAAGAAAGGAAAACAAACAAACTCGCTTACACTTGTTGCAGACGGCAAGCATGTATTAACAGATTCCTATACAAGTATAGGTGTTGTAATTGGCTTGATTCTAGTTCTCATAACCGGTTTTACTCTGCTCGATCCGTTAATTGCTATTCTTGTTGCACTTAATATTTTGTTTACCGGCTACAAACTTATGCGGGAATCTGTAGGCGGATTAATGCACGAAACCGATAAAGGAACTTTAGCCATAATTGTAAATAAAATTAAAGAAGTAAAGAAAGAATACTGGATAGATTTACATCATCTTCGTTTCTGGAAATCCAGCGATAGAGTTTATATAGATTTCCATCTAATACTTCCCTACTACTTCACTGTTAAAGAATCTCATTTGGAAGAAGAATACATTGAACATCATTTCGAAACGATCCTCCCAAACAGCGGCGTGAGAATTCATATGGATTACTGCAAAGAAAATGTTTGTAAGTATTGCGGCTTTAAGGAATGCAAAGAAAGACTCGAGCCGCGCACAATTGATTTTCAGTGGGATACAAATAGAATGCTGGGCGATCCGGTTTATGTTGTTCCGCTCGATAGCTTAAAAAAGGAATAAAACTTTCCACAGAAAGCTTAAAAATTATTTGAATTTCAATTCTTGCAGTTACTCTTACCATTTCGGATAAGTATTTAATTAATTACTTTGTTTACGATAATCTAAATGAATAGAAGGTTGGAAACTCTTTTCTATCATAATTAGACTTGGTGCACTATGAATACAATCGAAAAAAGTATTCAACTCGAGCTGAGAAAATTTGTGGCTCCGGAGTTCATTTTTGGAACAGATGCACGTTTAATGGTAGCAAACTACTGCAAGCAATTAGGGGGTAAAAAAGTTCTGCTTGTTACCGACGAAGGCTTGAAAAAGACTCCCTGGCTTGCAGAAATACTTAGCCTACTTGAAAAAGCCGAAATCAATTATGTGGTTTTTTCTTCTGTGTCTCCTAATCCAAGGGATTATGAGACTATGCTGGGCGCAGAAGTATATAAAGAGAATAATTGCAATTTCATTGTTGCACTCGGCGGAGGAAGCGTTCTCGACTGCGCAAAAGGAATCGGTATTGTTTCGACCAACAATAAACATATTAGAACGTTCGAAGGTGTGGATCAAATACAACGCCCAATGCCTCCTCTTATATGCATACCTACTACTTCCGGCACTGCTGCTGACGTTTCCCAATTTGCAATTATCAGCAACTTTGAAAACCGCTATAAGATGGCAATCATCAGCAAAGCGGTTGTTCCCGATGTAGCATTAATTGATCCGGTAGTTTTAACAAGTATGGATAGCTTTTTAACAGCATGTACCGGCATGGATGCGTTGTCGCATGCTTTCGAAGCGTTTGTATCCAACGCAAACTCTCCCTTTACAGATTTGTACTCTCTTGAAGCGATAAGACTAATTTCGGAAAATCTATCATTATCATTACAAAAACCGTTTGATTTACAGATCAGAGGGAAAATGATGCTGGCAAGTCTCTACGCTGGTCTCGCATTTTCGAACGCGAGTTTGGGTTGTGTTCATTCACTGGCTCACAGCCTTGGCGGATTTTTAGATTTGCCTCACGGTGAGTGCAACGCAATTCTTCTTCCTCATGTTGTGGACTACAATTATAACGCAGCTACCGATAGGTATAACCGGATTTCTGAAATACTCGGACTGCCTACAAGCGGTGTTGCAACTTCTTTAATAAAAAAATCGCTGATGGAATATTTGTTCGATCTAAAAACTAAACTTGGAATTCTCTCTACTTTAGAGAAAAAGAAAGTTGGCGTTAGCGATATACCAATACTATCTGATAAGGCAATTAAAGACCCTTGCAATGCTACTAATCCGCGTCCGCCTGTAAGACAAGATCTAGAAACTATATACTCTGAGGCTATGTAATCATGCAAGATTCGTGGAATGACTATAGAGAAAAGATTATCGGACTTGGAGAACACTCATCGAAAAAAAGTTATTATCCTGAACTACAGGAGAAATTGGAATTACTCGAAGCATCGCAGCAAAATCTCGAAACTATATTAAATAGTATAAGTGATGGAATTGTACTACATGATGAGAAAGGAAGAATAATTTCCTTAAATAAGCAAGCCCAAAAACTATTTAATATACGTGAAGAAGACGCATCGAAATTCACAATCATGGATATTTCCTCTCCAAAGATGAAAGTGACCGATCTGCCTTCTATCTGGCATGAAGTCCTTAACGGAAATCCAAAAGTAATTGAATGGGTATGCTGCGCAATTGGCACAGAGGAGGAAAATGAAGTTCAAGTTTCCGTAAATAGAGCGAAAATAAATAATGCTTATGTACTGGTAGCCGTAATAAGAGACTTTTCCGAAAGAAAAAATTATGAACGATTACTTCAGAAAAGCGAAGAGAGATTCCGGAAACTTTTTGAACGCAGTCACGATGCAATATTTATCGTAAGTAGAATTAACCGATCCATTTTGAATGCTAATAAGGCTGCCGAGGAACTAACAGGAAGAACTCTCGACGAAATCAAATCCCTAAATGTGCATGATGTAATTCCATTTCTATCTAAGGAAGTTTTTGAAAATCTTATATCGGAAACCTATAAAACAAATGAAGTTCTATTCGTTTCGCCAAGCGGAAAGAAAAAATATGCGGTACTTAGTATAAGACTAATTGAAGATGATCTGGCATTTATAAACGCCTACGATATTACAGAAAGAAAAGACAATGAAGAGCAAATTGAAAACCAGAATGCAGAATTAATAAAGGCTATTGAGAAAGCTAAAGAGATGGATCGTTTAAAAACTGTTTTCTTTGCCAATATGAGCCACGAGCTACGAACACCTTTAGTTGGTTTGCTTGGTTTTTCGGAAATATTGGAAGGGGAACTTAACGGAGAATTTAGAGACTTTGCCAAAAAGATTAATACAAGCGGGAAAAGACTCTTAGATACTCTCAACAGTATTTTAAAATATTCCGAGCTTGAATCTCACCATGTGCAGGCAAGAATGGTAGATTTTGATATTTCGAAACTGATCCATGAAGAGATAGACCTATTCAAAGTTTACGCAGATCAGAAAGGGATTGAGCTCTTCCCCGCTTTCGATACTAAAGAACAAATTATTAATTCTGATGAGAAACTTCTGCGCGGAATGTTAAGCAACTTGATTAACAACGCTGTTAAGTATACAGATAAAGGTTATATAAAAGTAGATTTAGCTATTGATGACACAAATGCCAAAATCATGGTTATAGATACCGGCATTGGAATTCCGAAAGAAAAATTTCACTTAATTTTTGAAGAATTTCGGCAAGCTAGCGAAGGTGTAAACCGCATATTTGACGGCACTGGATTGGGCTTATCAATAGTCCGAAGATATGCTGAAATTCTGGGAGCGAAAATTGAAGTTGTTAGCGAGGTAAAAGTCGGTACTACTTTTACTCTGGAAATTCCAATAAGTAAGGCTAACAGTGTTACATTTAAAAATGAAAATAATTCTCTCAAGAATGTTGATAGTCTAACAGACTCAAGTGCTGGTGCACAGCAGAAAAAAAGAGTGCTTGTTGTTGATGACGAGCCCCTAAATACAGAAGTAATAAGTCTCTTCCTTAAGGATAAATATCTAGTTGATACAGCAGCGACCGGAAATGGCGCCATTAGTCAAGCTATGGATCAGCACTATGATGCAATACTAATGGATGTTAATCTTAGAAAAGAGATGGACGGATTAACTGCTGCCGGGTTAATTAGAAAGCTTGAAGGATATGAGTCTACTCCTATTATAGCTGTTACGGCCTTTGCAATGAAAGGTGATATGGAAGAGTTTTTACATGCGGGGTGCACAAATTATTTGTCTAAACCTTTTACCAAAAAACAACTTTTGAAATTGCTGGCTTCAATTTTTAAGCAGTAGAAAGTCTGGGAGTTCCTTTCTCGCAAGCTTTATTTCTCAAAAGAAATTATGCATATAATATTTGCTCATCGGTGTAATATGTTGTTCGCTTATTAACCTGTTCTCGAATAATTTCATGTCCGGTCGGACTAAACTTGCGCGCGTGGTTATGCACTTTTAAGAAATCTCTTATTTCTCCGGCAATTATTTCTGGATCAGCTTTTTTTATTTGTTCAATGGCATCTAAAAGTACTACTCTAATTGAATTCAATAAAACATCAGCCACTTGACCGGGTATTTTTCCAACAAGAGATTTTGGTGAAACTTTTGCGTGCCATAAAATTTCATCCGCGTAAGCGTTTCCAATTCCCCTTACTACTTTTGGATCAACCAGAAATGATTTTATGTCAGATTTAGATTTCTTAATCATCCTTTCTTTAAAGTAACCGCTCGTTATATCTAACGCATCAGGCACCAAATTTTCTTCCGGATTCAATTTAAGAGATGCATACCCTTGTATATCGAAGACAACAAGTGATTCTCCATCCTCAAACTCTAGGATTAGAATTTTCGACTTTATGTTTTGAGCATTCTTTACAATAGCGAATTTGCCGGAAAGCATTAAATGAACATGAATCTTCGCTCCGTTTGAGAATAAAAACTCTGTCTCTTTGCCGACTCTATTTACTTCCGAAATAGAGTATCCGCAAAGTGCTTCTCTCAACTCTGCCCCGTTACCTTTACAATTTTTTGTAGGATAAAGTTCTACGGATTTTACTTTTTTCCCCTTCAATCTTTTAGTTAAGTTTTCTACAAATACTGTTAGGTCTGGTAATTCCGGCATATTTCACCTTTCAAACTAATAGTTAAAGACGAGTAAATTATATCAAAATCTCTCTGTATTTGAAAGCGTTTTCTTTAGCCCCACAATGACGATTATGCATACCGCTATCATTGAAAGTGATAAAGTGATTAGACCGAATTTAATTACAAACTCTTGCCACATTGTTCCGGTTAGATTATTTCCCGCTAGCGGCATCAGTTCCGAACCGGCACCAATTACTGCAGCGAATAATGTTGTTCCCCAATTTACATAAGTGCCAAAGAGTAAAAGTCCGTAAGCCCATTTATGTAAGCGATCTGATAATTGCAGTTTAGGCCATACAAGACCCATCAGAATTAAAAACATTCCATTCATCGTAGCTTCGAGATGGCTGGAAAGACCCATACGCGGATTTTGCATTGTAGGAATTATAAACCCGGTTATTAAACCTAAGAGAAATAGTATTATTCCATATAGAATAAGCATATGGCCTACTTTTATTTGGGTGCTCATATTTGTGATTCCTTTCAGTTAGCTTGTGGTTTAGTTAGGCTAGTATCAATTGTGGAAATATTTTTATGTTAAATGCGTATGCTTAAAGTCGTCTTCATATTTAAGCCCGAAGTCAAACACTCTGTCTAATGTCGAATGAGCAAAGAGAATAACACCTACCAATTGAGTTAAATGCGAATTCAGTATTCCGCCGATAATAAAAAAAGTTATTGCAATTGCACGGTGATGAACAATGTTATAAACTACCGCGCCTATTTTTCTGTTTATTAAATAACCGCCCATTCCAATGTCTGGAATAAATAGAAGTACCGGAAACCACCACCAAGCAAATTCCAAATTTGAGAATAGATAGATTGATAGTATAAAAAGAAATACTTCTTCAATTCTTATTAAGCTTTTCATTTTACCTTTCTATAAGACAAAAATTTTGTTTTTGGAATTAAAAGAGAAGTCGGCTAAAAATATGCGTAAATATATTATATCCAATCTAATATTTCTTTCGTGAACTCGTTTGAAATGTCCCCGGTGTTAATTACATCTTCACGTTCAAGAAGAATTACTTCGCATACATCATCCGAAAAAGGTTTATGCTCCTTTCCTTTTGGCACAACAAACATTTCTCCAGTAATTAACTCTACTAAACCATCTCGAAAATCAATTTTGAGTTTGCCTTTATGTACAATAAATATCTCATCACACTCTTCATGAGAATGCCATGTAAATTCCCCCATAGTATTCACAACCTTTACAAGATAATTGTCCAATCTAGCCACACACTTGGGAGACCAGCACTCATCAAAAAGCGCAAACTTATCATCAAAATTAATTCCCGTAAGAATCATATTTCCCTTTCATTCTTAGTGGTTGGATTAATCTTTTTTAATAAACTGGTAATCTCTTTCTACCTTGCTAATTCTCGTCTTAAATTCCGAATACCAAATATCTTTTCCTTTTTGTTGAGCCAAAATGTGTTCTGTATTAGCTTTCCATAGCTTAATAGATTCTAAATCGCGCCAATATGATACTGTAATACCAACACTCTCCCGTGCCGATTCAACACCTAGAAATCCAGATTGCTTTTCTGCAAGTTCAATCATTTCCGTTGCCATTTTAGAATAACCATTATCATCGTTAGTTCTATGAGATGTGAATATAACAGCATAGTATGGTGGAGCTGGGGTATTAGCAATTTCAGACATATTTGTTTCCTTCCTAAATTCCTACGACATAGTTTTTTTAGTTTATCCCGTACCTTTTATTTTGCTTTCCAACTCAAACTCTATATCAAAATTATTGACACCAGAAATTAGTTTACCCCGAACTTGATTCGCGGCTGTCCGTGTTAGACTGCAGTTCTTTTCTTTTTTTGAATTTTATAAAATAATGAAGGTGCTACAGCTACCCAAAGTAAAACCAATATCCAGACGCGACCTTCATAAATATTATAA
>CAZEDR010000109.1:0-10317 GCA_964510975.1 uncultured Melioribacter sp.
TTTCTTTATTCTATATGTGAATACATCAAAAGCCATTTTCGCTTTCTTGTTACCTTCTGCAACTGCGTCTTCAATTTCACGCATGTCACTGCTTTCGCCGCTTATTCCGATTAACCCGCTATGCTTGTTAAGAAGTGTGTTGGCTTCGGAGAGTGACAGACCTTCTTTTGCCATTATATATAAAATAACCGAAGGGTCCATATCGCCGCTTCTTGTTCCCATCAACAATCCTTCAAGAGGAGTAAATCCCATAGATGTATCAACAGAATGTCCGTGATCCACAGCAGCCATAGAGCATCCATTTCCAAGATGCGCTGTAATTATTTTTAAATCTTCATAAGGCTTACCTAGCATAAGCGCTGCTCTTTGAGCTACGAATCGATGCGAAGTACCATGAAATCCGTACCGACGGATTTTGTATTTCTTATAGAGTTCGTAAGGAATTCCATACAAGTAAGCTTTTGGAGGCATCTTAATATGGAATGAAGTATCAAACACGCCAACTTGCGGGGTTTTAGGTAAATGTTCTTTTGTAGCCTGAATACCTTTAATGTTTGGCGGATTATGAAGAGGTGCTAATTCGATGTTATCTTTTAGTGCCTTCATAACTTGATCGGTGATCAACACCGAACCGCTAAAGGTTTCGCCACCATGAACAACTCTATGTCCTACAGCGTCTATCTCTTTCTTGTCTTTAATAACACCATGATTGGGGGAAAGTAGGACAGCTATGACATACTCTATCGCAATAGTATGATCTAAAATCTCTCCAACAATCTTAATTTTCTCTCTATCATGAGGTTGGTGAGTAAGAACTGCACTAGACATTCCAATTCTTTCAACCATGCCCTTTGCCAAAGCAATCGATAGAGTCGTATCCATAAACTGATATTTAATTGAAGAGCTTCCACAATTAAGAACTAAAACTTTCATTCTTTCCTCAAAATTTTAAGAAATTATTCTACCATCAGAATCATATTTAAAGAACCCTTCGCCAGACTTTTTACCAAGTTTTCTTTCACGAACTAATTTTCTAAGAATTGGGCATGGTCTGTATCTTGGTTCGCCAAGAGTTGTCCAAAGAGTTTCCATCCATGCTAAAACTTCATCCAATCCCATTGTGTCAGCCATTTCGAGCGGACCCATATTGAAATTATATCCAAGTCGCATCGCAGTATCTATATCTTTCGCTGTTGCTACATCTTCGAGAAGGATGTACATAGCTTCGTTTAATAGTGGCACGATGGCTCTTGTTGTAACAAATCCGGGATACTCATAAACTTCAACTGCTGTTTTACCAATCTTAGCAGCAAATTTTTTAATAATTTCGACCGTCTTGCTGGACGTGTCCATTGCACGAATCAACTCTACAAGAGGAACTTTCGGAACCGGATTTAAAAAGTGCATTCCAATAATCTTGTCTTTTCGGTTAGTTACTTCAGCAATTTTAGTAAGACTAAGTGTAGAAGTATTAGAAATAAAAATTGTACCCGGTTTAGCTATTGCGTCTAACTCCTTAAAAATACTTTTCTTAAGGTCATAATTCTCGTCAACGGCTTCAATAATGAGATCGCATTCCGGAATTTCTGATTTATCAGTTGTCCACTTGATGCGGGTAAGAACTGATTTCATTTCGCTTTGAGTCATAGCCCAACGAGTAATTTCTCTTTCCATCGAAGCTTTTAGACTGTCCTTAGATCTTTCAACTTGATCCTCATCGCGCTCTACAATTAACACATCCAAGCCGGCAGCAGAAATTGTTTGGGCAATTCCTTGTCCCATGATCCCACCGCCAATTATTGCAACATAATCGATACGTTCCTTCTCTTCAGTGCGCTGAACTTCGCCCAGCAAATCTTCTAATTTTAATTTTTCATCTGCCATAAAACTCTCTGCTTTTCAAAATTTAATTAACTGGTTAATGTTGCAAGAATTATACCATGCAAAATAGGCTTAATTGCTTGAGAAATGAAGAGTTAGATATTCATTTTATCAAGAAAAAGAAGAAATCATCTATGTGTGAGAAAAAGGGATGCCGTTAAATCCATCCCTTTTGAAAACGAATCAAAGCATATGAATTGATCAAGAGAGCAATTAAAAGTAGAACAATAACATTTGGTAGAATTGTCATAAAATCTGCTTGGCGCCATAAGACTTGCAAAAATGCTTCAACCGACCAATATGTAATTGTTGCTTTGCTAAGGTGCTGCATCCAATCCGGTAGTAATGTAACCGGAAACCAAGAACCACCCAGTGCGGACATTACGAGAATAAACAGAGTACTAAACCCACTGGCTTGGCTTAAGGTTTTTGCAACAGAAGTAATTGCCATTCCAAAAGACACAGCCGCGGCGGCAGAAGCTACCATTACAATCATCAAATTACCGAAATTCGAGAAAACGCTGACATCAAATAGCATCCATGAGAAGAAGAATAATACAAGCAATTGTACTAATCCTAACATAATCGAATAGATGTACTTACTCCACAGAATTTGGGATCTGGAAATTGGCATGCAAAGTATTCGCTTTAGTGTTCCCTCTTGCTTTTCTTCGAACATACTAGTTGCAGCTCCCGTTAAGGAAAAGAGCAAAAACATCATTGCCCAGCCACCCACAGTTCTCGTTAATCCGGGATTTGTAATTTTCTTACCAACTAGTTGCTCGCTTTCGAACTTAACAAGATTACTTACAAAATTTCTCTGAGCACTTGAATCGCTCGCTTCTTTAAATAGAGCTGCAGAATCTATAACTGTCAAAGATCGAAGGATACTATCCGAATTCACACCAAAAGATTCGCCTACAATTTGACTTATATTTTTTACAAACTTCTGCCCTCTCAGATATCCAATCTCTTTCATGGCGGCTCTTTGCATTAACAGCGGCATCATTCGTGGGATTTGGGTAAAAATGGTTTGCTGAATGTTACCTTGAATTATGGAAGATTCAATCTCGTTTTTAGGATCGTAATAGAATTTAAACTTGATCGAGGAAGATGTATCGGAAAGAAAATCCTTGGGCATCACAACGGCTGCCGAAATTCTTCCGGTTCTGACCCACTCTTTAGCAGTTTCTTCATCAAACTTAAGAGTGTCTTTTCCATTTTCCGATTCATAAGTTTTAACCGGGCGTAAAGATTTAGATGAATCAAGTCTTTGCTCAATTAGTTTTGCTACAATCGAATTGCTCTCATTTACAAGAATGAGATTTGCCCTACCTCTGGGACCGCCGCTACCGCCAAAAATATTTCCGAAAATGATGATGAGAATTAAGGGAACAATAAAAGTTAAAATTACAGCCGGCTTATCATTGATAAATCTGATTGCGTCTTTGATGATCAATCGGTATATGGTTTTCAATCTCTCAAACTCCTTCCGGTTAAATTGAGGAAAACATCTTCAAGTGTGGCGCGGCTAATCTCTATGTTATTGTTAGGAACTTCAAGTTCTTCCAGCTTGGCAAATATTTTCGAAATTCTATCGTAGTTTTGATTTGGAATCAGCTCGTAGTAAAAATCTTGCTCAATTACTTTCCCAATCTCACCAATCTTTGATAATAACTTAGTTGTAGATGCAGTCTTTTGGAGCTTAACAGTATCTTTTTGATTTAGTAGGTTTATTAATTCGCCTAAAGTGCCGAATGCAATAATTTTTCCGTGATCTATTATTGCTAACTTTGAACAAAGTCGTTCAGCTTCTTCCATATAATGCGTAGTATAAACTATTGTCTTTCCCAATTTGTTTAGATGCTGAAGCATTTCAAATATTGCGTTTCTGGATTGAGGATCAACACCAACTGTAGGCTCATCACATAGAATAATTGCCGGATCGTGCAAAATGCTAGCTGCTAAATTAAGCCGGCGTTTCATTCCTCCCGAAAAATCACCAACCCTATCCTTCCTTCGATCTTTCAATTGAACAAGCTCTAGCACTTCATCAATCTTTTTGTGTAGTTCTTTTCCCTTTATTTCCAGCAACTCGCCGAAAATTTTCAGATTTGTCTCAGCATTAAGCTCAAGATACAAGCCAATATCTTGCGGCACATAACCAAGTTTTTTTCTTAATTGTAAGTTTCTTCCGCTAATCTCTTCCCCATCAATTGTAACATTTCCATTTTCCGGAGTAATATAGCCAACGATAATATTCATTAGAGTGGTTTTGCCAGCGCCGTTGGGACCAAGCAATCCGTAGAACTCACCTTTTTCGATTGTTAGATTAATATTATCTAGCGCAGTTAAATTCCCGAAATGTTTAACAGTATGATTAACTTTCAGCATATCTTCTTTTCTATCTTTATTTTTGGTTGTTAAGATAAATGTTCTGAAAACACTAGCAAATTGATAAATGAACCCAATTGAAGTACTCAATAAATATTTAGGTTATACTTCCTTCCGTCCCGGACAAGAAGAAATTATAGATTCAATTATTTCCGGTGAAAATGCGTTGGTTGTACTTCCTACCGGAGCCGGAAAATCTTTATGTTACCAAATCCCAGCTCTCCTTTCCAAAAGTTTTGCAATCGTAATTTCCCCATTGATAGCATTAATGAAAGATCAGGTTGATTCTTTGAACAAAGCAGAGACAATCGCTTCATTCATTAACAGCTCATTGGATTTTGCTGCTGGTGAGAAAGTTCTGAATTCGGTTGCAAACGGGAAAATAAAAATCCTTTTTGTCTCACCGGAAAAACTTAGCAACGCATCATTTGTAGAAAAAATAAAACAACTCTCCCCAGAATATATTTTTATTGATGAAGCACATTGTATTAGCGAGTGGGGACATAATTTCCGACCAAGCTACAGAAAGATTCACGAGTTCATAGAGCATTTAGGAATTAAAAAAGTTTCTGCTTTCACTGCAACTGCGACTGAAGAAGTGCGCGTGGATATTGTTAAGCAATTGTCGCTACAGAATCCGAGAATTTTTGTGCGTGGGTTTGAGCGGGAAAACCTTCACTTAAATGTAATGGCATCGAATAGAAAGAAAGAGAAAGCAGCAGAGATAATCAGAAGCAACAAACTTCCGGCGATAGTTTATACAGCTACCAGAAACGGCGCCGAAGAATTAGCAGAACACTTAAGGAAAGAATCCATAAATGCTGTTTTCTATCATGCCGGCTTGCAATCGGAAATGAAAAGAATTATTCAGGATGATTTCATGTCCGGCAGAGTAAAAGTTATTTGCGCAACCAATGCATTCGGAATGGGAATAGACAAAAATGACATTCGTTTAGTAATTCACTACAACATGCCGGGTTCAATCGAAAATTATTATCAAGAAATTGGTAGGGCCGGACGGGATGGCAAACCGTCAAAAGTTTATTTGCTTTACGAAGAACGTGACGCGCAAATTCATGAATACTTTATAAAAAGCGCTACTCCTTCTAGAGATCAGATTGAACTTGTTTATGATGCAATTTGCGACTACGCAGGCATTGCTGTTGGAATGCAAAATGAAAATGCCATTGTACATGACGCTAACCTTTCCAAACTTTTCGAGATTAATCAACTCTCAAACGGAATCGTTCAATCATCTATAAAAGTTTTAGGTGAATCTGGTTACCTTTCTTTGAAAAGCGAATTATACGGCTACCACACAGTTCGCTTTCCGTTAAAACCGGATCAGCTTCGTTCATTCATAAATAATTTTGCAAATGCAACTCACAAAGACCTATTGCTGCTTCTTGCAAAGTCTTACGGAGGTAAAATATTTACTGAATCGACTCGAATTGATATCAAGTCGATAGCCGAACGATTGGAAGTTTCAGTAGAAGAAATTATTGAAGACTTAAGCGAATTATATCAAGGTGGAATAATTGAATACAAAAAGCCGCCAAAGAATCCATCTTTTATGCTGGCTCGGCCTAGAGTGCAATCGAAAGCATTACAGCTGAACCTCGCAATGTTGAAAGCAATCAAAAAGAATATGGAACACAAACTTGAAGTGATGGAAGAATTTGTTTCAACTAATAAATGCCGAATGGGATACATATTAAATTACTTTGGACAAAATTCTAAAGATTACCGTTGCGGCAAATGCGATAACTGTCTCGAAGGCGGAACCGCCCCTTCACTAGATTATATAGACGAAATTATTCTTCGAACTTTGCATGAATCAAAAACTCCATTGAGAAAAAAAACGCTTTTGCAAATTTTACATGGAAGCTCAACACTTTATTCCTTCAACAAACTAAGCACTTTCGGAACTTGCGTTCACTTCAGCAAAGATCAGATTGAAGAAGCTATTGAACAATTAGTAATTGCTAGAAAAATTTTAATAAGTAATGAAGTCATAAAGCTTTCCGAAACCGGAAATGACTTCTTTACGAATGATCGGCTAACTGAAGCAAAAAGCAATCTTGCCGATTACGAAAACGAACTAAAACTGTATAACACACTTCGACAAATCAGAAAAGATGCATCCGAAAAATTTGGACAGCAGCCTCACTTAATCTGCACAGATGAAATTCTAAGAGCCATTTCGAAAGCAAAACCGGCTTCCCACTCGGCTTTGCTAAGCGTTGCCGGTTTTACGCAAAGGATGTTTAATAAAATTGGGGACGACATTATCAATGCAGTAAAAACTGTTGTGCAAAGTGATCTTAGCAAAAGAGAAATCCAAACAAGCAATCTGCCCCGTAAATCAAAACTGATTTTGGAGTTAGTTGAAAAAAAATATTCACTAGTTGAGATTTCCGAGTTAGCCAAAATTTCAGAATCACTTCTATCTATACAACTTGAAGGTTTGATCAGCATGGTACCGGATTTGGATATAAGCAGTTTAATCAGCAAAGAAGAACTAGCAGAAATAAATGCGAAGATTGATGAAGGAATTACAGAAGTAAAAGAGTTGAGGAATACGTTGGGAGGGAAAATAAGTTATGCAAAAATCAGAATAGCATTATCAAAAAGAAGTTTTAACCCAAATTATTCAATAGAATAATTTGCGCTCCACGCCGCAAACTGTAAATAAATATGTTAACTTGTGTTGTAACGCTTCTCAATTTTCAATGCTTGTAATAATAAGTTACATGTTTGCGGGGTTAACCCCGCAGTAAAACGTATTATTCTTAAACGTTTTACATGCGGCCTTCGGCAATCCCGCCTATATTTAGCGGGACATTCTAATGAATTTTTTGGGTTTAATTAATAGCCCCGCTTTTGCGAAGGTCATCTAAAAGTAATCTTGTTTTGGTGAAAAATCGTTCCCAAGCTTCTTTATCATTTCCAAGAGAACTTAAATCACTTTCAAATTCTTTTTCAGTCGTTTTGAACTTCTTGAAGAGTTTCGCCTTTTCTTCCTTCAAGATTTCCGGATTATCTTTATGTGTTTCTTCTACTATGAGATTTTCGACATATATTCTAACCAATTTATCCTCATCCAGCTTGTTTTCTTTGCAAGCTGAAACGAAGAATAAAAAAGCAATGAATAAAATCTTGCAGCTATTTCTTTTTGCTAGCTTCAAAGAGTATCCGTTTTTCTCGATCCGATAAACCTTGATATCCGCTCTGAGAAATCTTATCGAGAATTTTATCTATTTCTTCTTGGTTTACTTCTTCTTCAGTAGGCTTGTTGTTCAAATCGTAAAACTTAGCTTCCTCAACATCTACCTTGTTCGCCGGTTTTCTCTGGAAAGGTTGTCTGAATGAACCACTCGAATAACCTCTAGGCTTTTTAAATGAATTAAACATCTTTCCAACGTTAATACTCTTTCTTCTATCGATCATAAGAAAAATGAAAGCTGTTAAAGCTCCGCCTAAATGTGCCAGGTGAGCAACAAAGGAAGCTTCGCGTACGGAAATAAATTCAAGGATGATGAAAAAGGAAATAAGATATTTAGCTTTAACCGGAATGAGGAAATAAAACATAATGTATCTATCCGGGAAGAACATTGCGAAAGCAATCATTACACCGTAAACAGCACCACTCGCGCCGATAGTAAATCCGGCAGAATCTGATAACAACGGTGTTCCAACTAATTGTAAAAAGCCGGCTCCTAATCCGCTGAGGATATAGAAAATTAAGAATTTCTGCGAGCCCATCAAATTTTCTATTTCCATACCAAACATCCAAAGCATCAGCATATTGAAGAAGATATGCATAAAATCGCCATGCATAAACTGGTATGTTAGCAATTGCCATATCTGAAAATTGGAATCGATTCCTTCTAATGGATTTAATGCGAAATAATGATTGAGAACATATGTTCCCGGAACACCGCCAAAAGAAAGGCTTTCAAAAATCATCTGAACAAAAAAAACTGCTACGTTGGCAATCAAAAGATTTTTAATCATAGGCGGGAAAAATGAAAAGCCGCTCGATGGACGGTAATAATCGCGTGAATCTAAACCCATTTTTAATCCTTTTTATTTTGAGATTGAGATCAAGATCAAGTCAAGAGCAAGAATAAAACCTTGATCGTGATCTTAATCTTGACCTTGATCTACTAAACAACAACTTACTGTGCATCGTTCAATGCTGCAACACCCGGAAGAACTTTTCCTTCAAGGAATTCTAAAGAAGCGCCGCCGCCGGTTGATACGTGAGATACTTTATCATCTAAACCAGCTTTGCTTATTGCCGCTGCAGAATCGCCGCCGCCAATAATTGTAATTGCACCGGCTGCCGTTGCCTCTGCCAAAGCTTGAGCAATTGCATTCGTTCCGGTTGCAAAATTATCAAATTCGAAAACGCCCATTGGTCCATTCCAAACAATAGTTTTGCTTTCGAGAACAATCTTAGAGAATTCTTCAACAGTGTTCGGACCAATATCCAAGCCCATCTTGTCAGCTGGAATTTTATTTGAATCAACAACACTAGCCTGTGATTCGTTTTTGAATTCAGAAGCAATAACGTTATCCTTTGGCAAAAGAACTTTTGCTTTGCATGTTTTGAATTTTTCCAGCATTTCTTTAGCTAGTTCAACTTTTTCAGCTTCCAAAAGTGATGTTCCGATTTCATAACCCATTGCTTTGTAGAATGTATAAGCCATACCGCCGCCGATTAATAAATAATCAACTTTAGGTAATAGGTTTTCAATAACATCAATCTTGCCGGAAATTTTTGAACCGCCTAAAATTGCTGTAAATGGGCGAACCGGATTAGCAACTGCTGTTCCTAAATAGTCTAATTCCTTCTGCATTAAGTAACCCGAAGCGCAAACTTTAATAAACTTTGTTACCCCTTCAGTAGAAGCGTGAGCGCGGTGAGCTGAGCCGAATGCATCATTTATATAAACATCGCCAAGCTCTGCTATTTGCTGAGCAAATTCCGGAACATTCTTCTCTTCTTCTGCATGGAAACGTAAATTTTCAAGCAACAATACTTCGCCATCTTTCATAGAATCTACAATCATTTTTACTTGTTCGCCTACGCAATCCGGTGCAAATTTTACTTCAGTTTCCAACAATTCGCCTAAACGAACAGCAACTGGTTTCAAACTATATTTTGGATTTGGGCCCCCTTTTGGTCTTCCAAGGTGACTCATCAAAATACATTTTCCACCCTCAGCAATAATTTTTTTGATTGTAGGCAATGCAGAAGTTATTCTGATATCACGTTGAAATCAACACGAACAAGAACTCTCTTCCCTTTCAATTCAACGTTATCGATACTTAACTTTTTCATGTTTCCTCCAATAAATCTTCGTGATAAAAAGACGTCCGCCAGTTGGCGGACGTCATGACAAAATATAAAGTTAACTTACTTAAGCCATCTTTAAGAGCAAGTCGATAACGCGGTTTGAATAACCCCATTCGTTATCATACCAGGTTACAATCTTGAAAAATCTCTTTTCGCCTTTTAAGTTGTTTTGCTTTGTAGCTAAGGAATCATAGATTGAAGAACGTTCGTCGTGAATGAAATCTGTAGAAACAACTTCTTCATTAGAATAACCTAAAATTCCCTTCAAATAAGTTTCACTTGCTTTTTTTAATAAAGCATCAATTTCTTCAATAGAGGTTTCTTTTTCTGAACGGAAAGTTAAATCAACAACAGAAACGTTAGCAGTAGGAACGCGGAAAGACATACCGGTTAATTTACCTTTTGTAGCCGGCATAACTTCACCAACTGCTTTTGCAGCACCGGTAGAAGATGGAATAATATTAATTGCTGCTGCGCGTCCGCCTCTCCAATCTTTCTTTGAAGGACCATCAACAGTTTTCTGTGTAGCTGTGTAAGAGTGGATAGTCGTCATTAAACCGGTTTCAATCCCGATTCCTTCTTTAAGAAGAACATGAACAACCGGAGCTAAACAGTTAGTTGTGCATGAAGCGTTCGATACGATTGTATGTTTTGCAGCATCATATTCAGCATCGTTA
>CAZEDR010000110.1:0-10311 GCA_964510975.1 uncultured Melioribacter sp.
TTTGAGTAACAGTAAATTTTGATGACTTAACAACGCTTCCCCAAATTGGAACAAGAGCAACGTAAATATTATTCTTTGCTGCTTCTTCAATTACAAAATTAATATGATCCCAATAATCGTATTCTTCAACATTTTTGTAATCGTTTCCGTTTGTTACTAAAGGTCTGGCGGGGTTGCTATCTATAAAAGCAGAATCTCCGTAAGTATTTGTTAAGGGAAGATGAGGAATAACCATGCATTGAATTACATTAAAGCCTTTTCTTGCGCGATTCTGGAGATACTGTATGGCTTCTTCTCTTGTAAGTTTATTGAAGAGAAGCCACGCAGTATCGCCTTGCCATAAAAAGGGAGTTCCGGTTTCGTACTGAAGAAACCTCTTATTTGGCGAAACAACAATTTTCTTTGAAATTGATTGCGTGTATGACTTAGAGCAAAACAAACTGAGCGCGATGGAAAATACTACCAAGAAGAATGGAAATATTTTTCTTGTTTTGTTAATAGACTTGGGCATAATCCAAACTCACTTTTAATAAATGTTATGGAGGAGTATCGATCTTTGCTGAAAAGATAATGAAATTGGGAAAAAATTATTTTTGAAGTAGCAAATTGCGTTGTGTAACTATTATTAAAAAAGCCGGAACCAAATCCGGCTTAATACAACAAATTAGAAAAGTCCTTCCACCGAGAGGTAACGTTCGCCGGTATCATAATTAAAGGCTATCACTTTTTTCGCCTCATTGCTTTCAGAAAGTTTTTTACTTACAGCCGCTAAAGTAGCGCCGGAAGAGATTCCTCCGAAAATTCCCTCTTCTTTTGCGGCGCGCTGAGCAAACTCAAACGCTTCCTCTTTTGTAATTTGAATTACTCCATCAAGCAAACTAGTATCCAAATTCTTTGGAATAAATCCCGCACCTATTCCTTGTATTGGATGCGGTCCCGGCTGTCCGCCCGAAATTACTGGGGAGAGTGTTGGTTCAACTGCAAACACTTTTAGATTCGGAAATTTCTCTTTCAGAACTTTTGCAACACCGGTTATGTGTCCGCCGGTTCCAACTCCGGTAATTAAGTAGTCAAATCCTTCCGGAAAATCATTAAGAATTTCTTGCGCTGTTGTGTCTATATGAATCTGTATGTTAGCTTCATTTTCAAATTGCTGTGGTATCCACGCTTTGGGATTGCTTGCAGCAATTTCATTTGCTTTAGCAATCGCACCTTTCATTCCAAGTTCGCGCGGTGTTAATTCAAACTTGGCTCCGTAAGCTGACATAAGTTTTCTTCTCTCAACGGACATTGATTCCGGCATAACGAGAATTAACTCGTAACCTTTTACAGCGGCAACAATCGCTAATCCAATTCCGGTATTGCCCGATGTTGGTTCAACAATTACGCTGTCGCTTTTCAAGATTCCACGGCGTTCTGCGTCTTCAATCATTGAGAGTGCTATTCTATCTTTAATACTGCCGCCAGGGTTTGCTCTTTCCAGCTTCACCCAAACTTTGTTTGTTCCAAATAGCCTGTTTATTCTAACGTGCGGCGTATTGCCGATTGTTTCTAGTATGTTGTTCGCTTTCATGACTTTCCTTTCAAATAATAAAGTTAATTGGTTCTTCAAATTCTTTGTTGGTTTTAATTCTTACTTCACTTTTGTTATAAACAACAGAATCGGGCGGAATGCTTTGCGTAACCCACGAGTTACCGCCGATGACACTGTTTTTCCCGATTAACGTATTGCCGCCGAGAATAACCGCTTGTGAGTATATGATGACATCATCTTCAATTGTTGGATGCCGTTTTGTCTGAGCGAGCGATTTATCTACGCTAAGCGCGCCTAGAGTTACACCTTGATAAATTTTCACATTCTTTCCGATTACAGTCGTTTCTCCAATTACAATTCCAGTCCCATGATCAATAAAGAAGGGGCTTCCGATTTCTGCGCCGGGATGAATATCAATTCCGGTAATCTGATGTGCGTGCTCGGAAATAATTCTTGGAATGATTGGAACTTTAAGAAGATAGAGCTCATGAGCGATTCTGTAGATTACAATTGCCATAAATCCGGGATAAGCAAGAATTACCTCATCAACACTTTCGGAAGCCGGATCGCCGGAATATATTGCGTTCGCGTCATTCCATAGTTTAGAATGGATTTCTGGAATTCTATTAATAAATGAGTCGGCAATTTCTCGCGCATTCTGAGGTGAACTGCCGTTTAACAGTTTAAGCAACTCAACCAAGTTTCGCTTCAGAAGCTGAAGATTTGCTAAAACATCTTCCGGATCGGAATAGACTTTCTTTGAAAAGTGGGGAAACAGAAAATCGATTAACTCGTTTAGATAGCCTGCCGCTTCCGACTTTAACGAAGTTGTGCAAGCATGCGTTTGGCGTTTATTCAAAAATTCATATGTAAATGCATTAAATAAATGGTCGTTTCCCATTATGGTTTTCCTAGCTTAAAATTATTTTAGATTAAGTGTGGAACTAAAGATTAGATTAACAGCAACAACAGCAGCAGACAGTGCCAAGGGGAGAACGTAATTCTTTTAGGGAATTTGTTCTTATAAGATTTCGATATGTGTTTGTGAGATTAAACATTTTATATTTTGTGTGCGAAGTTAAATAATTTTCTGAACTTTGCAACATCAGTTAATTAAGATAACATTGCGGTTAGAATTTTAGTTCAATAGGAAAAGCATGGATCGAATTTTTCAGTTTGGTTTTCTGGCGTTTACATCGCTGTTCACAATGGTAACTCCTTTTGGGATTATTCCATATTTCACTTCTTTAACTAAGAATATGACTCACAAAGAAGTACAGAAGATTGCATTCAAAGGAGTTTTGACAGCGTTTATCATAATGGTGCTGTTTGCGTTTGCCGGTAATTTCATCTTCGAGTTTTTTCATATCTCGGTAAATGGATTAAGAATTGTTGGCGGCGTTTTATTCTTTCTTTCCGGTTATGATATGCTACAAGCCAAAATGAATAGACTAAAAGAAGAGGGGCAGAGTTTCAGCGAGTTCGTGAATGAGTTTGCAATAACTCCACTTGGAATTCCAATTATCTGCGGCCCGGGTTCTATTACGATGACAATAGTTTTGTTCAATGACGCCAGAGATTATTCCGAGAAAGCAGTTCTGTTTGCAATAATCATTCTGGTTCTCTTTACAACATATTTGATATTGGTAGGAAGCAGAACAATCTTAAAAATTCTTGGCGATAACGGCAACAAAGTTCTAATGAGAATTATGGGATTGATTTTAATGGTGATTGCGGTAGAATTAACCTTTGCCGGGCTGAAGCCGATGGTTCAAGAAATGATTGGAACTAAATAGACGCGGGGCGTAAGCTTTAAGGTGCAAGGTAGAAGAAAAGCGGTCCCGAAAGACCGCTTGAAAAAATTACATTCCTTTAACCATCACAGCAATTTGATTCGCTTGCTTTTGGTTAAACTCAAAGGCAATTTTCTTATAGTTTACCAAGTCGATGATTGTACCAATCATACAAATACCGCCGGTGAGCAAGTAGAGAATTCCTAAACCGATTTGGTCTGTCAAGAATCTCTGAATTCCGGAAATACCAAGAAAGCCGACAAGTGTAACCAACAAAATGATCTGCGGATCTTTACGACGCGCACGGTAAATGTTGGCAAATTGAAAAGCTTGTTTCTCGTCTAAGTTCTTGATTAGACTCGAAATGTACATCTGCTCTTCTCCGACAATTTCTGGTAGTATTTCGTAAATATTAGCCATACATAACCTCGCTCTGTTTGTTGTTAAAATATTTCTTTCTTACTAAATGAATTATTCTTACTAAGATTATTATAAACGCAATTATGCCGAGCGGATGAGATTGAATTGAGTGAAGAAAATCTCCATGAAAAAAGAAGGATATTGATCTTCCCAAACCGCAGCCGGGACAAAATTCAATTCCAAGATTTTTATAAGGGCATAAACTTACATGCGATTCTTGATAAGGATTTATGAAGAGTAGATATATAAAACCAGCGCTCCAAAAGAAGGCTTCCCATTCAACTAGCTTTGCTATTTGTTTGATTCTTTTCATTTACACTCAAATTCCATTGAGATAATAATTGAAATTCTACCTCTAATCAAGCTTCAATAGATTAGTCGTTTGAAACAAAGATTGGTTCTATTACCCGCTACAAGAATATTTCTTTAAGCAGCTCTATCTTGTCGTTTTCGTAAGAGACTAAACTCAGTTTGCTAATAGCTCCAACTATCTCAATGTTTTTAGTATTGATCTCATCGGCTAATTTTTTACATTTAAGAGGATCGAGACTATTTGCTATTCCAAGATGTGGAATGAAAGGAATATCCAGCCGGAGTTCTTTTTCCAAAAGATCAGAATAAAGTGCATCGTGAAGTTTTACAAAAATGCGATAGCCTTCTTCCGGAATGAGAAAAACATCGGTGTAATCGCTGAAAGAATCTTTAACTATTTGCGCGCAGCGAATTACGAAGAAAAATTCACTAAACTTTTTTGCTGCTTTCTGAACATGCGCAACAAAATCCTTCTCCGAAACTTCGAATACCGGAAAGACTAATGTAAAATGTGGGTCCACAACATTGAAATATCTTTCGTCATGTTTTGCCCGAAAAGATTGAATCCAGTTGAAATCTTTCTTTTCAACTTCCGGATATGCTAAAACTAAAAGTGCCATAGTTAAATATAGTTTGGTTATAGATACTTTTCTTTTAT
This sequence comes from uncultured Melioribacter sp., assembly GCA_964510975.1. GTDB lineage: Bacteria > Bacteroidota > Ignavibacteria > Ignavibacteriales > Melioribacteraceae > Stygiobacter. The sequence continues at coordinate 4,718 of CAZEDR010000110.1, forward strand.
CACTGAAATGTGATGAGTCAAATGCCCGGCTAAATTATACGCCAGCGCCCGAACCGACATAGCATTATCGCATGCAATTCCAACGCGAGACCACATCTCGTCTGAAAATGAAGCGAACATTTTCAAATTAGCTTTACGTACAAGCAATAATTCCTCGAGAAGATCTTTTAGCAAGACATTATCTTGGTTAGAATTTGGAACAAAATCATCTTGCTCAAAACCGGGAAGCGCTGTTTTGTCGTTTCGGGAAAACCTTAAAGCGCGGTACGCGAAAATTCTTTCCGTATCTATAATGTGACCAAGAACTTCTTGGATACTCCATTTGTCTTTAGAGTAACGGAACTTTGATTTCTCCTCCGTTATTTCACCAAAAAGTTTTTCAGCAGTAGTGATTTGTTCGGCTAGGATTTCTATAATATTTCCTTCCGGTACAAGGCTGATATACTTTTCATAATATGGAGCGTATTCACCGGCTTGTGGTCTTGAATTCATAAAAAGTCCTTTCAATTATTTAAGAAGAATAAGTTTTACAGACGAATTATACTTACCCGCAATGATTCTACAAAAATAAATTCCGGAAGAAACTTTAGAAGCGAAATTATTTTCTCCCTTCCAGATTGTTTTGTATAAACCGGGAGCTTGAGCTGTTTGAGATTCTTCCCAAATTCCGTTGCCGAGTAAATCATAAATTGCAATTGAAACATCCGATTGAACCGGAAGCGAATATTGGATTGTGGTTGCCGGATTAAACGGATTTGGATAAGCAGATAAATTAAATTTGGTTGGAATTTCTTTTTCAGTAATATCGGTTGTAATGTTAGATGTTCCCGGTGTTGGTTTCATGGATGACCATTTAGTCCCGCCGCTTGGAATTCTACCGAAAGAAATATCAGTCTGCTGCGCGCCAAACGTGTATTCATCGATTATGGTTTTGCCATCTGTTCCAACAAGAGCAATGTATTCGCCGCTCTTCGACAGTTTGAAATTAGTATGAATACCGCTTTGGCTTCCTTGCTCATCGCACCAGACAAGTAAATGTTCACCCGCGGTTAGTTTCAAATTCTGCTGAGTGAATTGCCATTTATCAAGTTTTGTGTTGTCGTCGGTCAGATACATTCCGGTGAGCAGAATATCGCTTGTGGTTGGATTATAGAGCTCGACCCAATCATCATATTCGTCTTTGGTTGCGTTTGCCGGGTCTTTAATAGTCTTAGAATTATCCGCCATAAATTCATTTAATACCGGATTGTTGCCGGTTGTTGAATATTCACGTGCCTTCAACTCAATATACGTTGCACGTGGATAAATTCCTTTTGCGGCATTCTTATCAACTATCTCTATTTTGAATCTGCCGAACCCGTTTTTCCCGAGCGGAGGAATTACACCAACCCATCGGTCGGCATCTTCAACCTTTGTTGAATTTGCGACGGGAGAAAATTTCATTTTGTAAGTGTAAATAACTGTTAACAATCCCGGATGAAATTGGATGTTAAGCTGTTCAACACCCGATGATGCAAAGCCAGATGCGTAAACGTATATGGAGTCATCCGGCCCCGGATTCTTCGGCTCGTAATCAATATTGTAAACTATTGGTGATGATCCAACAAATGTAATTTTATCTTTCAGATAATTATTTCGTTCGTTAACAAACTGAAGAATTGATTTTTTTACGTGAGTCCCTTGTGAGGAAGTTGAAAAAGGACTCATGTTAAAACTGTTCTCAAAATCTTCATCAGTAAATTGATAATCCCTTCTTCGGTAAGTATCTGCTAAAGCATATAAACGAATTTGCTCTCTTAAACCAAGAACTAGATTCGACATTTGGTAATACTGGAAACTCGATTTCATTATATGCTGAAGAAAATGAGCATAAAGGTCGCGGTACTGATTGTTTGCGAGGACTTTTTCTATTAATGGCCTTTTTGTATTGCTGAGTTTTTTGAAATTGAACGGGTCGGCTTGAGTCCATTCATAGTTAAACCAATCAATGCCAAAAGTGTTGTCGTAATCGTAAGGTATCCAGTGGAACTTGCCGACGCGTGGTTCAAAGTATATATAATAATTGTTCATGTTTGACCAGTAGTCATCCCACTGACCAATTAACACATTCATCGCTTCATATTTTAGAAACTCGTCAACATACATTATCTCTTCCAAAGAATCCGGAAGTGTCTGCGCCGGAATTGTATTAAGCATGTTGATCAATCTAAATATCTGAGACATGTCCGGTTTGTCTTCGTTTGTTTCTTGCGTATAATTATTACTGTTTGGAGCAAACGAAGCGCCGTATAGACACTTATATAAATTCCCGGAATCATCGTAATAGCGTTTTTTCAAAAACTCGTCATCAATATTCTCGACGGAAATATATAGACCCATGTATTTATCGTTGATGTAAACCGCGGCATAACTTGCCCGACTGGAAATTAAGCCGCTCTTCTGAAACAAATTCCATGAAACCTTTGAACGAGCAATTGAAGGATCGTTGTGTTCGCCGTTAAGATTTAGTTTATCAACATCAAAAAACTCTCTTCCTTTCACAAAATCGTTAAATGATAGCTTGAATGATTTTTTTTGAGCTGAACGGGAAGTGTTCCCTCTAATACGAATTCCAACATTGGCAAGTGTTGTGTCTATGTATTTATTCTTGAACTTCATTGTGCTAACATGCAAAGAGTCGCTCATGAAATTCGCCATCATCCAATCGAATGCGGCTTTATCCATTGTAATGTTGATTTGAGCAACTTGCGAGTCATCGTAAAGCTTCCAACTTGTGTCTGTTGACTGAGCGAACGTGTTCATTCCAACTGATATAATAAGTAAAGAAAGAATTTTAGTGTACGTAAATTTCATTAATTGATCTCGATGTTTTTCGTTAATCTAAAATTAGGAAAGTGCGTGTAGAGAAGCTAACTAAGTATATGCACAAATATAAGGCTTAACCCGTTGTGTGAATTAGGATTGAGAGATTAGATAAGGAAGTCAAAAAGCAATTATTCAAAAATTTATCTGCGAAAATCATGATAAATCCGTTCAATCCGCGTTCTATTTTTTTGATTAAATAATTGTTTTTGACTTCATAAAAATTAATTCACACAACTGGTAAGTCTTAATGATTATTGACTGAAGTTACGCATTTTGTGATTTCTTATTGTTTTTGTGACTTTGTGGCAAAAAAGAAAGTTTAAGAAATTAAGCCACAAAAGCACTAAGTCACCAAGTTTCACTAAGGAAAATTTACGAAATTCAACTTATGAGTAACTTCAATTATTTATTAGTTTCAACCTTGTGGGTGGATTAAAGAATGAGTTTAGAGTATAACCTTTGTTTATTATTTCTTGGCGACTATTAACTATAAAATCGCGCACAACTTCAATACCCAGAACTTTTGTAATTCCGGTCCTAAGCACTTGCTCTCTTTCTACAATTATTTCTCCCTTGTAAGGAATCATCGGATTGAACTCGAAGTCATTATCCTTCGAAAATGGGCGGAGAGTCTGCTCATATTCAGCCGGGACTGAACGTACTAATCCAACTAACTCAAAATTAGGAACACCATCGCGAATCGCAAGTACAATTCCGCCGCTGGAACCCCGGTTAAAAACAGCATCAATTAAAAATGTGCCTTTGTCTTTATTTGGACTGCTTACAATTCCTTTAGAGATCATTTTATAATTCATTGGAAAACCAAACACGTAAACAAAGGAGCCCCATTCAAGTTCAGAAGATGTACCCCAATTATACTTAAATGGCTGAATGCTAATTACATCACGAGGCTCATAATGATTCCCCAATAAAGCTACATCGAGCACTCTATCTTTTGCAATGATTTCAAGCTCGCCATCGTCCGGTAAATTCGGAATGTAATTTGTCTGTTTAGTCTTTACCGAAATGCTTTGCAGAAATATGGATGATGAACCATCTGAATTTATGAAGTAGGAATAAATCGTATCTGGGAAACTTACAACGTGCGCTACCGTCAGTAGAACAACGGCCCCGTTTGTAACATCAATTACAGTTGCAGTTCCGGACGCAGTTCGTGTGAAGTAAACTTCTTGTACTGCTTTCTTCCTAGCATCGATGCCAATTAATTCTCTGCGTAAAATTCTGCTTCCTTCCGGAAAAACATAGCTCGTATAAAACGAAATACTATTTATTAAGCGCACGGAATTGCTGATCTCTTCCAACTGAACCGATGAATTCCGATAGGGGAATTCGCTGTCGTATTTGCCGTCGTTAAGTGTTGGATAAACGCTGTCGTAAACAGAAGTTGATGAGCATGAGATAAAAAGGAGTGAAGCAAAAAGAAGAGCTAAGATTTTTATTCTGCACAGCTTATTCATAATTACTCCAAAGAGAAAAGCGCTTTCGTTTCAACCAAATCTAAATCTTTATTAGGCGGAAAGAAAGCGCTTTGTTTTTGCATGGATTCTATAAATTCTGCATCCACGCACTTCTTAAAGAAAGCTGCTGTTCGTTTGCGTTATCTAAAATCTTAAACTCATGTTTAATAGGGCGCGGCTGCATAGAAATTTTAATTTCTTTCTCTTCGCCTTTGCGTTCAACGGTAAGATTAAAAGATTCGCCAACTTTCATTTTGCTCATGAAAGCAAATCTGGTTTGGGCGTTCTGCATGTTAACCTCTTCGCCATTGACTTTTAGAATGAAGTCGCCCGCGGCTACTCCGTCCGTAGCTGGATTATCAACACGAGTAATGATAAACTTTCCATCCTTTACACCAATACCAAATCCCAAAGAAATTCTAGAACTATCTACACCCACATATTCTTTGTAATCAACTCCCAGCAAGCCGTAATATTCAGCTATGGGAAGCTTCTCGGTTCCTTGTATATATCTTTTAACAAAGTCTCCAATTTCAGGATAAGTTCTTTTAACAAGCTCATCAAAAAAATCTTTTTCGTTAAAGGCTTTGTTAGCGCCATAATCTTTGTAAAGCTGGTTAATTACTTCTCGCAAACCTTTTTTGCCATTGCTAAGTTGAAGCAAGCGAATGTCTAGCAATCCGGCAACAAGCGCTCCTTTCTGATAAATGTTTGGATATTGATCTTGCATCTCCGTTGAATGGAGAGAAAGATATGTAAGGGAAATGGTTTGGTCAAAGTTATCGTTGGCGGATAACTTGGCCTTGACTTGTTTTCCATACTCTTCAAGAGTTATCAAGTAGTCGCGCATCTGAAGAATATCGGAAGCCCATTCAGTTACACCTTCGTATAACCAAATATGCTGGGACATTGTTGGCTTTTCAAAATTGAAATTGCCGATTAGCTCACTATGAATATTGAGGGGAGTTACAATATGATAAAACTCATGTGCGGCTACGGATTTTAATTCTTGCGTTAAATAATCACTCAAATCGGATTCGGTAAAAACATAGAAGGAACTATAGTTGTGTTCCCAGGCTCCGGCAGAAAAATTCTCGAAGTGAAAAAGGAAAGTGTAGTTGCTAACCGGAAGTCCATCAGTAAACTGACTTGTTGCGCTAAGCATATCTTCAAGAATCAGCAAAAGGCTTTCTGCTGTAATCTTTCCGGTTTTAGAGTAACTGTAAATATCAATGTTTGTGTTTTCAATTT
>CAZEDR010000111.1:0-10205 GCA_964510975.1 uncultured Melioribacter sp.
GAGCGTCCCGAATGAAATTCGGGAAGGTCATCGGTTCGAACCCGTTTAGCTCCACTTAGTTATTACACTCAAAGCGCAGTTTCAAAAGAAGTTGCGCTTTTTTTATGCCCGCTAGGTTTCATATTAGTTTTGCTCTAATCATTTAATAGGATTCTTCAAAAAAAAGACTCGAGCACAAAATTGCAAGATACATAGCCTCACTTTGAGAATGTTTAATAGGATGATGGGCTCCACGAAATGACCTCTGTTGTATTTAGTGATTGATACTTGTCCAACATTTCTACATATTAAATTCATCTTAACAGAATTATGCTTCATAAAATAATTTTCAAGAAAGGATGGATTTCGAAATAGAGTTGTAGGAGGTTTAATGAAAAAATCGCTTTGGTTTTTTCTGCTAAGTAACTTACTTCTACCGAGTTTTATTTTCTCCCAAGTAACACAGTTCAATAATAGTGAAGCTGATAAAACTCTTTCTTACTATAACGAACAAATTCTAAAAGACACACCCGAATCCCGCGATATTCAATTCATTGAAGAACATGCAAAACTGGCAAATAAATTATTTGGAGTAAGAGTATGTCACTAATGAGAAGTTTTATCATTCTAATATTGATTTCACTTACTATTTATCCTCAAACTCAAACCACACTAAAAGATTTAGGAACTTTATCTTCCAAAACATCTACCGCACCGGGAGTTTTCAATGGCTCGGCTACATATAAGAATTACGTCTATGTGGTTGGACTAGGTAAGGTTTATATTTATAATGAAATTGATCCTAAAAACCCGGCTTATATAAATACTATTTCTATCTACAGTGAAACAGGAGGTGCCCGAAGAGTTTGGGTGGGTGAAAATTACTTATTTGTTTATACCGGTTATAGAATAAAGATCTATGATTTAGCAAATCCCGAAAGCCCGCTCCTAAAGTCAGATTATTTCTCCGGAGAAGATCTTCATAAAGTAAGTGCAAAAGGAAATTATATGTTTGTGCTATATATGACTGATCAGAAATATGGAAAAGCCGGATCGCTTGAAATAGTTGATATCTCAAATCCTTCCAGTGCTCAGTTAAAAGGAACATATAAACCTAGTAATTACGAAGGAAGAAGTTTTTTCTTTTCTGATACTGAAAACAGAATCTTTGTTGCCCATTATGAAAATTTATCTAAGAAAGGATATATAAGAGAGATAGATTACTCAGACCCCATCAATCCGCTGCAAGTCAGAGAACTGATAGTTGACGGTGCCACGATTGAAATTTCTGTAAACGGAAATACACTTTTCATGTTAAAAGACGGAGGCTGGACCGGTTCTTCAAAACTTGAAGCCTACAATTTAGCTTCAAGTTCAATATCATTATTATCTTCTTTACAAGTATCTACAGAGCGTGCGTGGGATATGCACGTTTACGGTAATTCAATAACAACAACACTTCTAGAGAATAATGGTATTAAAGATTACACATGGAACGAAACCGGCAAATCATTTGAAGCTGGTCAGCTTCTAAATATTCCGCTTGCTTCACAAGCATCTTGGTACGTTGTTAGTACAAAAACTAGTAACAGTATTACTAATTTGAAAAAGACAACAGGCGGATATTGGATATACATCTATTACTACATTGTCGAAAAGTCTTCAAATAGTCCTGAAAGCGAAGTTTATGGTTACACAATGAGACTTATAGAAAAAGCTGTCTGGATTGAAGAGCCTGATGTTAATGTAACCCTTATTACTTCTGTATTTCCTCCCGAAGCATCGGCTGATGGCTGTACAGTTTCTCCATCGGGAACAAATCAATATGGCAAAAATTCCACCGTTTCATTGAACGCAACGGCAGGATCAGGTTGGGTATTTGCAAATTGGACCGGATCTTTAAGCGGCTCGCAAAATCCGCAAGATCTTAAAATGGATAATGACAAAAATGTTGTTGGAAATTTCCAGCCTATACTAACACTTAGCTTGACTTCACCGGCAAAAGATTATCTCTGTCCTCCCGGACCAAATGAAGATTTAACAATTACAACAGCAAATATTTTTGTTGATGGTGTTGATTGGATGTTGTCCGGAATTTCTTTTACAGTGGTAGAGCCTTTTAAACCCGATTATACAGAAGCCTGGATTGAATATTCAGGCACTAAATTAAAAGGGACTATTAGCACGGACGCAAACGGCTTTGCAACATCTATTTCATTCTCACCTTCAAAACAGATTGATGAAGGGAATACTCTTGCGGTAAAATTATTTTTGAAATTCAATTATCCTTCTCGGGTAACTGACAAATATATTCCCGATGCATTAACAGAGGTAAAAAAATACAAAGTAAGCATCCATGTAGGACTGATTAATTGTCTACCTATTCCTGATCCCGCGAAACCCGGTGTAAAAGGTCCGCCTTACCCGCCAAATATTTTTTACTCCAACACACAAACTGTTGCCTCTGTGTGGAACGCGAGTAAAAGCCCAAGACTTCCATTCGCATCAATCCAACAAGCAATTAACGATCCGGCTACTGTTGATGGAAATACTATAGAATTATGCCCGTGTTTATATATAGAGAATGTTAATGTTCCTAAAAGCCTTACTATAAAAGCAATCACAGATTATAAAAGCACAATCGTAGAAGCGAAAGAAAAACTTGATCATATATTTTACGTTCAGAAAAAAGATGTTGCACTTATCAAACTAACCATTAGAGGAGCTAACGGTACCGGTGCAGCTGGCGTTTATGTTGAGAAAGGAAGTTCTCAGAAAATGCCGGTTGATATTTCTTATTCATTTATCACTGACAATTATTATGGAGTCTACAGTAATTCTATCGTGAATATAACATCCAGTCAAGTAACAAAAAGTAAAGATGATGGTATACAATGCGACACACTTAAGGCTCTATCGTTATCCGTTGATAACAATACAGGAAATGGAGTCTATTGTTACGGAGATCTGTACTTCGAATCGGAAGTGGGAGTTACTGCTTCGGCAAGTTACAATGGGAAAAATGGACTTTATTCAAAAAGTAATATTTGGGAAACGAAAGGAGAAGGATTTTTTAAGTTCAACGGTAACGGCGGTTCCGGTGTGTATTGTGATGGCAGAAATTTTGAGATTAGAGGGAAAGGATTAACTGCAGATAGCAATAAAAATTATGGAATTTATTCCCGACAAAGTCTCAAGGGCGCAAATCTATTTACACGGTATAATAGTAAAGATGGAATTTATGGAGGAGTCGTTTCTTGTACAAATATTTTCACCGACCATAATGAGGGGGATGGGATAAAAGCAGAATATATCAGTTTAACTGAAACTGAGGGGAAATTGCTTTCGGCAAGTTATAATAAGGGAAATGGAATATATTCAAATGATTGGGTTGTAATTGCGGCGGATAAGGGCTTTGTGAAAATAAATAAGAATGGACAGAACGGCATTTATACCAGAGCAGGAACTGAAATTTTAGATGCCAGCAAATGTAATATTGATAGTAACATGGTTTATGGTATTGACTCGAGAATGAACCTTCGGATTAGAAACGCTTCAATTTCTTATAACAGTAAAGGTGGTATTAATGGCGGCTATATAACAAGCTCAAATTTGATAGTTGAGCATAATAAAGGTGATGGTATCAAAGGTAGTTTAATTTATTTGTCCGTATGGGATGGATATTCGTATTCTGTCAGTTACAATGATGGTAACGGAATTAGCAGCAGTGACTGGGTAGTAGGAGATGGTGATAAAAGTATTTTCAAATTCAATAAAAATGGATCTAACGGCATTTATGCTAGAGCGGGAACAGAGATATATACTGAAAACAAGAGTAGTATTGATAGTAATACAGTTTTAGGAATAGATTCACCACAAAATCTTAGAATTAGAAATGCATCTATTTCATATAATGGTAAAGGTGGTATTAATGGCGGATATATATCAAGTTCCAATTTGATTGTGGAGCATAATAATGGTGATGGTATTAAAGGAGATTTAATTTATGTCTCCGCAGGAGACGGAAATACTTTTTCATCAAGTTATAATCAAGGTAATGGGATTGTTAGTACAGATTGGACTGTTGGTGACACAGAGTTAGGAAGGCTTAAGTTCAATAGAAATGGTGCGAGTGGAATTTTTTCTCCTAAACAAAGTGTGGAATTATTTAGTAGAAAAGCCACAGGCGGATTAAGTTTAGATAGTAACGGTGCATATGGTGTATATGGGTATAATAATTTGAAAATAAAAAATGCTAGCGCATCATATAATGGAAAGGATGGACTTTTTGGTTTCTATATTTCATCATCAAACATCAAAGCAGATTTTAATAAAGGGAATGGATTTAATTCGAACGGTTTAATCTATGTTGGATCCAATAGTGGATTTCGTTCTTCAGCAAATGATAATGATGAGAATGGTGTTAAAGCAAGCGAAGCAGTATTATTCCAATTTAATACGCTACGTAATAAGAAAGATGGAGTAACCGCCTGGATATTAGAATATAACCAAGGAGCCTCCAATAATAATTCAGGTTGGGGAGCTCAAATTTCAGGATATCCTTCTAATACAAAGATTTCTACTGTGAACCTAACGGGTAATGCTTCAGGAGCTATTAATTATACATTCACGAATACTGTCCATAAAGTTATTTATAAAACAAATACTTTAGTCTCGCCAACTATTATTGAAAATTGTGATATTGTTCAAAATTTTGGTCCTGGAATTGTTTACGCTGCAAATGATCAAGTGACTTTAACAAATAATAATATCGCAGGGAATAAAGATTACGGTGTTCAAAATACTCACCCCTCGGGAACCATTGACGCATCGAATAACTGGTGGGGTTCCGCTACCGGTCCCTCAGGTGCGGTTGGCGGACAAGGTGACAAAGTAGGAGGAAACGTTAATGTAAATACTTGGATGAATAAGCAAGTTGCAATGCTGCTTTCGCTTAGCAAGGATACTTTAGCTACAGCTGTTGGTATCACGGATACTGTGTTAGTATTTTCGAAACAGCTTATTGGTCAAATTGATAGAGCAAATATTACAATTATAGATCCGTCGGGTTTGATCAAAGGTAATCATAATTTAATAGTAACGTTCAATGGTAATGAAGGTTTTGACTATCCGTTAGAAATTAAACCGCCTTTAAATAGCGCCACCGGAGTTTATCCTATTACAATTAATGTTGTTTCAAATACTGACCCCTCAATAAATGCAAGTATAATTTTTTACGTAAATATTTATGCATCTCAACTTGCGAAAATAAAAATCACTCCGGAAAAGCCAATTGTTGCTAAAGGCTTCAAGATCCAACTTAATGCTAAAGGAGAAGATCAATTCGGAAAAACAATATCAATCAATCCAGGTTGGAGCTGTACCGGTGGGACGATTGATACTTCTGGCTTATACACTGCCGGTGATGTAAACGGTGAATATGAAGTGGGGGCTTCTTCAAACGGTAAAGAATTAATAGTTAAGATAAAAGTTGTATCCGTTGAAAAAGAATTAACAAGAATAATAATTTATCCGGACTCTGCTGTAACCGCTCCAGGTAAGGGGATTCAGTTTTACTCTTCAGGAAAAGATCAGTATGATTCCACGTTTGCATTTATTAAACAATGGGAGGTTAATGGTGGGACAATTGATTCCACAGGTCTTTACATAGCGGGGAATCAACTTGGGGAATTTAAAGTTAAACTAAAGAACCAAGCGGGAAATATTTCAGGTGAAGCAAAAGTTGTTATTGCAGCTTATACAGAAGTTAATAATAAAATTTTACCTACAGAATATTCCATTACTCAAAACTACCCCAATCCATTTAATCCTGTTACCGTTATTCGTTACTCAATTCCAAAAACAGAATTTGTGAGTCTTAAAGTTTACGATATTCTGGGAAGGGAAGTAGATGTTCTAGTAAATGAAGAAAAATCAGCTGGTAACTACGAGATTAGATTTAACGCTAGTAGACTTTCAAGCGGTGTTTATTTTTATCAACTTAGAGCTGGCAACTTTGTGCAGACGAAGAAATTTTTATTGCTTAAATAAAATTGAAGTAAAGGATGGTGCTGTTAAAACCAAGATTTGGATTTTTATGCTACAGTCACGACCCAACCGTTTAATCAACGATTGGGTCGTTTAATTCTGCTACACTATTTTATTTCCCGTAATACCAATTACCTAGCGTAGGCATTCCTGTAGTCAGTTCAACTTTCCAGGATGATGCGCCTACTTCTAATATTTTTTCGGTAATTATATTCCAGCCCTTTTTCAAGGTGAGATTATATTTTCGTCCATCCGTAAATGGATTTCCATTTGGATCTTTCTGACTGCAACTTGATTCTCCAGTTATGGTAACATCTCGATCAGCAAAGACTAAGCTTATTTGATAATCGCCGGGATCAAGTCGCGCATTCTTTGCGGCATCGTAACCATATGAAGCTACGCCAACTCTTTGTCCGCTATTCTTATCTAATATAAAAAAATGAGCGGTAGCTACTCGTGCGTTATAATCACTAATTGTTAACGTGTTGCTGCATGTATTCGGATCGATGTATAAGTATTGAGCTTGCCTTAAAAAGGTTTGATTTGGTGCAACTGCAGATGAAATAGAGAATTCACCGAGGGGAGAAATATCAGAAGAAGCAAACCTTGACAATTCTTGCGTCTGGTAGTTTGTTTCTCCAATTACTAATGCTTTGCCGGTTCCTTCTTGCCAAAATTCAAATTTGCCGTTAAGTGATAATGGAAATGTACCGCCTAAATCCGGTTGAGTTGGTTGGTAATACCAACTTCCGATACCGGTACTAGCATTAGTTAATTCTTTTTTGTTAGCTGTTTGAGTGAATTCGATAAACTTGGTTTGAATTTTATTCCATCCCTTTTGCAGAGATAAATCCATATTAGTTTTGTCGTTACTAGGTTCTCCATTTTGATTAGTGAAATTGCAACTTGATTCGCCTTTTACTGTTAGCGGTCTATCTGCAAACACAAAATGGAGTTCTGAATCTCCAGCATCGCGGGACCCATTTTTGTTTACATCAATCCCATAATACACTTCGGAAATTAATTTTTGATTTGCCTTGTCAACTATTATCATTCTCGATGTTGCAACAACAGCCTTAGGATCGGAAGCTATAATGTTTATAGAGCAATTCATCTCATCGGCATACAAATTCTGAGGCTGCCGTAAAAACATTGTCTCCGGTGATTTGGTTTTTGCAATCGTAAATTTTCCATCCGCAGAAATATCTGCATAAGCGAAAGGGAAGAATTGATTAGTCTGATAGTTGTATTCGCCAAGCTGAAGTTGCTTTCCGCTTCCTTCATACCAAAATTCAAATTTCGCGTCGATATTGATATCATACTCGGATTGTAGAATCGGGCGGTCATCAGTAAAAAACCATCTGCCGCCGGATGATAATCTTGTTGAAATCAGTATTGTGCTTGAGTTTTGACTCAGCTCGGTGGTTTTAAAAACAACTTTGTTCCATCCAATTTTTAACTTAGCATCAATTTGGTTTTTATAAGATGCTCCATTCTCCCCTAAGCATATTTTTTCACCCCGCATAGCAACGGTATCTTTCGCATAGATGTATTCGGTATAAAAGCCACCAACATTTATAGAAATCTTATCTTTCATTTCATCTGTTGCGTGATAAACTTTCCCAATTACCTTATTCGGATCTTGCTCTGTTACAATAAATGATGCGTTAGCTACTTGTGCGCCTTTATTTGAAATTGATAACGAACCTGTACAATTATTTTCAAATGGACCTTCTCCAACAGCTTCAAATGAATAATCCTGTGGAATAATCAGTGAATCCAATTTAAAAAAACCGTTATTCGAAATTTGTGTTGAGCCAATTTGAGTAAATTTTCCGGAATTGTCTTCAATACCATACCTTAAAACTTTATCACTGCCAAGTGTCCAGTTATCAAAATTTCCGCTTATGGATTTCAAATCACTTTTTGTGGGATCGGAATCAAGCAAATCGCAGCTGTTGTTAATCATTAAGCTAGCAAATAATACGATTGATAGAATTAATCTTTTCAAGGTTCCCTCAAATTAAACTTTTGAAAGATAGAGAAAATCTTCTCAGGCTAAAATTGATTTGAAGCAACTGTGCCGGAGAGCATTGTGGTTAGTGGCCGGCATCTGTTTTTTGCATAATCGTGTGAATTTGTGCAAAGTTATTTTGCAGTCTTCTTAATTCACTTTCAAGCTTATATATCTTATAAGATTCAAGCGACTCTTTTCCGCCAAGAAGCCAGTTTACATCGCAGCCCAATCTTAATAACTTTACTAAAATTCGTGTGCCCGGTTCTCTTTTGCTGCTTATGTATTGCTGAAGCTGTTGCGGAGAAATTTGCATTGCTTCTGCTAATTTTTTCAGAGTCCCATATTTTTTTCGTGCGAACAGTCTCATTCGCTCGCCGATTCCCATTTGTAACTTGTCATCTGTGAACAAGTCTAAATTGTCGGTGGTCTCAACATCAAAGAGATTTAACTCAAACTGGTAATCATCAATTATTTTTTTAATCTGTTTGTAAAGGTCATCATCAAACTGTGGGCTTTCGTGAATTAGGTAGGAGAGTGTATGAACTTTCATATCAAGCTTTTCTGCAATCATTGTATGCTTGATTCCGAGAGTGTGAATCAAATATTTTACTTCTTCCTGCTTTGTCATAAGCACCTTTTGTGTTGATGCGGTTCCCGAATACAAAATAGTAAAAATTGAGAAAACTTTTTTACCCAAGACAATTATTCAATATCTTTACAATATATGAGTTTACTTTCGATCTCTAAGGACTATAAATACATACTTCGCATTGCGCTGCCTGCCATTGCCGGTTTGTCCACTCAAATGATTGTATCTTTGGTTGATACTGCACTTGTGGGCAGACTGCCCGATACTGAATTTGTGCTAGCCGCAATGGGTATTGGTGTTTTAGCTACATGGGCTGTTGTAAGTTTATTCTCATCTTTAGCAACAGGCACTCATGTATTAATTGCGCGCCGTTTCGGTGAGAAGAATTACGAAGATTGCGGAAAAGTTCTAAATACTTCTATCATACTAACTTTCTTAGTTGGACTTGTAGTAAGTCTTTTTGTAGTAGGATTCTCACACCGAATTTCATCCTTTTTTGCTGTTGATGATAAAGTAGCTTATTACGCCGGCGAATTTTTACATTATCGCTTTATGGGAATTCCTTTCTTTCTAATTACAGTTTCTTACCGAGGATTTTTCTTCGGTATAGGCAAGACTAAAATTTTCATGATTTCCGGCTTACTGGTAAATTTTCTTAATATAATTTTTAATATAGTTTTGATTTACGGTGCGTTTGGCATTAAAGGAATGGGTTTAGCCGGTTCCGGACTTGGTTCAACTTTAGCAACAATCTGCGATGCCACATTTTATTTTGGTGTTTCATTACTTCCTTCATATAGACGAAAGTTTCACTATTTCAGAAACTTTAAATTCGTTAAAGAAATTGCTGCATCTATCATAAAGATTTCTTTGCCCGTTTCACTTCAAAATATTTTTATACTAGTCGGCTTTCTCAGTTTCATTTCAATAACGGGATTAATTGGAACAGTTGAACAAGCAGCTAGCAACGTTGTTTTTTCATCACTACTTATTTCACTGTTGCCTTGCTTTGGTTTTGGAATTGCCGTTCAAACTCTCGTTGGCAATTCGATTGGAAGCGGGGATATGGCAAGGGCTAAGCATTTAGGTTTTGAAACCAGCAAATTGGCAACGATTTATACTGTAATTGTTGGTTTGTTTTTTACCATCGCCCCAAGATTAGTATTAGCTATTACAACGAATGATGCTCATGTTATAGAAACTGCTGTACCAGCTTTAAGAATTGCGGGTGTCGGGCAGATTCTTTATGGAATAGGAGTTGTACTGGCAAACGGTCTTCAGGCTTCCGGGGCAACATTTTTTGTTATGATGGCGGAAGTAATTGTGAATTGGTTTATTTTCGTTCCAATTGCTTACTTTTTTGGGGTCTTTCTTGGATTTGGACTAATTGGTGCATGGGCAGCTTTACCATTTTATGTAATAATTTTCGCGTCAGCTATTTTCATTAAATTCCGTTTTGGGGACTGGAACAAATACAAAAAGGTGTAGATATTTAGCTTGACAATGATACCGTAGAAAAATATATTTTGACCAGAAAACAATGAAAAATAGAATTCTTATAGCGTTTCTTCT
>CAZEDR010000112.1:0-2600 GCA_964510975.1 uncultured Melioribacter sp.
TTCGGGAAATTTTCTGGATGGAAGCATAAGAGGAAAGAATGGTGTAGTTTACAATTATAGAACCGGGCTTTGTTTAGAAGCGCAGCATTTTCCGGATTCACCTAATAAACCGAAATTTCCATCAGTAACGCTAAAGCCTGGCGAACAATACAAGCAAAAAACTATTTATAAATTCTCAACTAAATAAAGTGAGTAAAGCATATGACAGTACTTCAAACATTTGACTGGATAGTAATAGCTTTCTATTTCACAATAATTATAGCATTAGCTTGGTGGGTAGTAAAAAAACAAAAGAATGAAACAGCTGATTATTTTCTAGCCGGAAGAAATTTAAGCTGGTGGATAATAGGCGCCTCGATATTTGCTTCTAACATAGGCTCAGAACATATAGTAGGACTAGCCGGTTCCGGAGCCAAAGATGGAATTGCATTAGCACATTATGAATTTCATGCATGGTGTTTGCTAGTTCTAGCATGGATATTTGTTCCTTTCTACGCTCGCTCGCTTGTCTTTACTATGCCGGAGTTTCTTGAGAGAAGGTTTTCAACATCATCGAGATACGTATTGTCTATTGTGTCAATAATTACATTTATAGTAACAAAGATTGCGGTTGGAATATTTGCCGGCGGAGTAGTTTTTTCTGTTTTGTTGCCGGAGATGAACTTTATGGGAATGGATAGTTTTTGGATCGGTTCCATTCTAGTTATTGTGTTAACCGGTGTATACACAGCTCTTGGAGGAATGAGAGCAGTTGCCTATAACGATGCACTTCAAGTTACGATATTAATTGCCGGCTCGGCTTTATTAACAATTTATGGATTGAATGAACTTGGTGGCTGGGGTAAACTTAGAGAAATATGCGGTTCCGATATGTTTAATCTTTGGAAGCCGCTTATACCAGCCGGAGTGGAAAGTACGTGGGCGCCGGTAATTGAAAGGAACTCTGCCGGACATTTAGTAAAACAAGCATGGTACTTTAACGGAGAATTTCCGTGGCTGGGAATGGCAATATGTGCGCCGGTAATTGGATTGTGGTACTGGTGTACAGATCAATATATAGTTCAACGCGCTCTTGGCGCACCAAATGAAAAAGTAGCCCGCCGCGGAAGCATCTTTGCAGCAGTATTAAAGTTATTCCCGGTTTACTTATTTATTATTCCCGGATTAATTTGTTACGCTTTAGCCAAAAGCGGTAAGGTTCCGGGATTGGAAGTTGTTTATGATGCCGTAACTGGAAAAGCAACACCACAAGCACAAGGCGCATTTCCATTAATGATTCAATATCTCTTACCGGTAGGACTTCGCGGAATCGTTGTAGCCGGATTATTATCAGCTTTGATGGGATCGCTTGCCGGAGTTTTCAATGCATGTTCAACATTGTTCACGGTTGATATCTATGAAAAACTTAGACCTAAAGCGAGTCAAAAAGAACTTGTTAGTATGGGTCGTCTTGCAACCGGAATTATGGTAATTATTGCGTTAGCATGGATTCCGGTAGTAAAAGGTTCGACCGGACTTTATAATTATTTGCAATCAATACAAGGCTATTTAGCTCCCCCAATTTTTGTGGTGTTCTTCTTTGGAGTATTCTGGAAACGGCTAAATGCACAAGGCTGTTTGTGGGCGATGATAGTTGGCTTTGCAATCGGAATATTCCGCATGTTGGTTGATACACCAATATCACTGGGCATATACCCGAATGGTTATACACCCGGTTCATTCCTCTGGATAGTGAATAACATCAACTTCCAATATTTCAGCATAATAATAACAGTCATCTCAGCAATAGTAATGATAATAGTTAGCTATTTAACCAAGGCACCGGATTATGAAAAGATTGGTGGCTTAACTTTTGGAACGATTACGGCAGAGCACAAAGCCGATACATATGCAAGCTGGGATTGGAAAGATGTAACTGCTTCAATCTTTGTTATTGTAGTTATTGCTTTTGGTTACATGTACTTTGTTGGGTAAAACGGTTTTGAGTTATAACGTATTATAATTTCCGCTTTCGCGGTGCAAAGATAAAAGTGAAGGCGGAAATTCACTCAAAACCATATAGGAAATACTAGGATAGAAAAATATTAACATGATAATGGATTTAATGAGCAATAAAATTCACTCAATTGGTGAATCGTTTTATACCGTCCCTAAAGGGACTTAACAAATATTGTGTGTTCATTATTCTATAGATATGTCGCTCCTAACGGAGCTAAAAATCCCGTAGGGATAAAATATCTATAAGTAAAGAATACCAAATAAACCAAAGTCCCTTTAGGTGGCTGTCGCTTAATTAATTATTTAATCAGAAATAGCCCGCGGATGACGCGGATTTAACAGATTTACACTGATATATTTTTGATTCATTAATTACGCGACACCCTCCTTTAGGGACGAAACAGAAAACAACTATCTTCATTGCTATACCGGTTTTGAGAAGATTAAGTTTTGCTGTTTTGTAATTGACAAAAACTAATTCAGTAGGAATAAAATTGACTAAATATGTTATAGGATTAGACTTTGGCACCAATTCTTGCCGCGCGCTGATTGTAAATGTTGAGAACGGAAATGAACTAGCCTCGCATGTATTTTCATATCCA
>CAZEDR010000112.1:2610-9976 GCA_964510975.1 uncultured Melioribacter sp.
GTTTTTCATCATGAATTGGCAAGCCGAATTGCTTCTGCTGCCGCTGCGGCAATAAACAAAATATGATTTCGATTTATCGAGCTTCAATACTTCGTTTGGAAACGTTTCTTCATAGATATCAATTAGTATCGAGTTCGGAATTCTGGTATGGAAATTCTCTTCTTCGGTGCGAACATCTAGAATTACTGCATCCGGTGTTTCTTTTATTTTTTGCTCGAAGGCTTCTGCTTCAAGTTGATTAACATGTATTTTGCTGAATATTGAAGCTAACATTTCATCCCTTTCTGTTTTCCAGAATTATTCTTGATCATTCTGTTCCATGGTAAGCTTAACTAAATCAATTTTTGTTTTATCGGAACGTAAAATCATAATTGTGTAATTATCAATTTTGAATGATTCTCCTTTGAGAGGTATCCTTCCTATCTTGTACATAATGTAGCCGGCAATCGTTTCGTAATCACCTTCAGGAATTGCTAGATCATGCTCTTCGTTTAGGATGTCAATTTCTACTTTGCCGCTCAACACAAAAGCATTGCCCTGTACTTTTCGAATCATCTTTTCTTCAGCATCATCATATTCATCTCGGATTTCTCCAAACAATTCTTCAATCAAATCCTCAACAGTAATTAATCCGGCAGTTCCGCCAAACTCGTCAACAACAACGGCAACACTTATTTGTTTGTTCAAAAACTCGTTCAACATTTCCAAACTTTTTTTGGTTTCCGGCACAAACAAAACTTCTCTGATTATTGATTTCCAATCAGCAGGCTGCCTAAAAATATCTTTAGTGAAAAGCCAGCCTTTGATACTATCTAGGTTTTCATCATAAACTAAAATTTTCGAGTATCCCGATTGAATAAAAATATCAAGTACATCTTCCATAGTTGAGGTTAAGTCAACTCCAACCATATCGGTACGCGGAGTCATTGCTTCATAAACTCTCTGCTCACGAATATCAATCACCTTGCTTATAATGTCGGATTGAGCTTCATCCATCTTTCCGGCTTCGGAACTTTCTTCAAGTAGATTTTGCAAATCTTCTTTATCCACCATCTGAAGAATCTCTTCTTCCTCTTTTAAATTGGTTCTGCTTAGAACAGAAGATATTGTTGAGGTGAGTTTCGCAATTGGGAATAATACAATTGTTACTACCCTAATTGGAATTGCTGAAAACATAACTAAACTATCGGCAAGATCTCTACCAAGAAACTTCGGAATTAATTCGCCGATGACCAAAAGCAGTAAAGTTGAAACGAGAAGAATCTGGAATTCTGATAATCCGAATAACTCAAGTAGCACAACAGAACTTAGTGAAGCAAAAGTAACATTAACAATGTTATTCGAGATAAGTATTGTTGAGAAGAAAATATCGGGATTATTAACAAAGTATTTGGCGTTTAAAGCCATTAGATATTTTTTTCTGGCACGGAGCTCAATCTTAATTTTGTTTGAAACAATAAATGCAATTTCGGAAGAAGAAAAGAATGCACTTAAAGCCAGAAGAAGAATAAGAATTAATAATTCGTTTAGCATGTCATCTATCGTAAATAAATAGTAGCGCTGTAATAATATATAGAGCAGCATTAATTATCATCGGCAAATCTGTAATTAAAGCATCTACAACATTTTCACCTTTATCTCGCTTAAAAACGAGATACATATACCGAAAGATACCAAAGATTACAAATATCGTAGTGAACACAAAATATTCGGAACCAAACATCAGAATTGTTCTTTCGGAAACAGTATAAAGCGCGTAGCTGATGATTACACCACCGCCGGTTATTGAAGATATTTGGTCAATAAAACTGAGGCTATATTCCTTTAGTACATTTCTTTGTTCAATTGCATTCTCACTTGTTGCTATCTCAACTCTGCGCTTCATAACAGCAAGAAAGAGAGATAGGAACAATGTTGTAAGAATTAACCAGCTTGAAATGTTGACTGAAATTATTAAAGCTCCACCTATAACACGAAGCATAAAACCAAGTGCAATACAAAATATGTCAACAATTACAATCTGCTTTAGGTAGTTGGTGTAAAGAAGATTTAAGATGATGTAAAACCATACAATTGCAATGAATGAGTAATTCATTGTGAATGAAAGAATTCCTACAACGAGAAATAAAACCACACTAATTATTTTCGCTTCATTAACGGAAACTTTGCCGCTGGCAATTGGGCGACTTTTCTTAAGCGGGTGAATTGCGTCTTTCTTCGCATCGTAAATATCATTAACAACGTAAATCGCACTGGCTGCGATAGAGAATAGAATAAATCCGGCAGCGACTTCCAGCAGTTCTGTTTTATCGAAAAGATGTTTTGCAAAAATTAGCGGGACGAAAACAAACAAGTTTTTTGCCCAGCTCGTTACACGTAAAAGTTTTGCATATGTAAAGATTTTAGAAAACAACGGTTTCCTCGTAAATACCAAAATGCTCTTTTAATTCACCAACCATTTCGCCTAGCGTAACATAATTATGAGCTGCTTTAACCAATACCGGCATCAAGTTCGTTCCATCTTTTGCTGCGTCGCCAAGCTCAGTTAAACAAATATCAACCTCAGCTTGACTCCTTCCATTCCGCAATTCCGCCAAGCGCTTTTTCTGAGTTGCTTCAACTTCCGGCGAAATCTGCAAAATCGGAATATCTATTTTCTCATTTTCTTCTACGAACTCGTTTACACCTACAATATACTTTTCTTTTTTCTCCAATTCTCGTTGGTATCGGTAAGCAGAATCCGCAATTTCCTTTTGGAAATATCCGGCTTCAATCGCATTTATAACTCCGCCTAAAGAATCAATCTCATCAAAAATCTTGTTGGCTTGCTCTTCCATCTTATTTGTTAGCGATTCAACAAAATAACTTCCGCCCAGCGGATCGACTGTGTTTGTAACTCCGGTTTCGTAAGCAAGAAGCTGCTGCGTGCGCAAAGCAATCTTTACTGCTTTCTCGCTTGGAAGCGCAAGAGTTTCATCCATAGAATTTGTATGTAAGGATTGAGTACCGCCAAGAACTGCCGCCATAGCTTGAAAA
Organism: uncultured Melioribacter sp.; assembly: GCA_964510975.1. Lineage (GTDB taxonomy): Bacteria > Bacteroidota > Ignavibacteria > Ignavibacteriales > Melioribacteraceae > Stygiobacter. Next base: position 5,647 of record CAZEDR010000112.1, read on the forward strand.
GCTGTACGCATAATATTGTTCTCCGGCTGCTGAGCAGTTAGTGTGCACCCGGCAGTTTGTGTATGAAAACGAAGCCACCATGAACGCGGATTTTTAGCTCCATACTTCTCTTTCATACGCTTAGCGTAAATTCTGCGCGCGGCTCTAAACTTTGCGATCTCTTCAAAGAAATCAAGATGTGAATTAAAGAAGAAAGAAAGACGCGGCGCAAAATGGTCAATATCCATTCCCCGTTCCAAACATGCTTCGATGTATGCAAAACCATCCGCAAGAGTGTAAGCTAATTCTTGAGCCGCAGTTGAACCAGCTTCTCTTATGTGATAACCGCTAACGGAAACCGGATTCCATTGAGGAACTTCTTTTGCACAATATTCAATCATATCGGTAATAATTCTCATCGAAGGCCGCGGCGGATAAATATATTCCTTCTGCGCTATGTATTCTTTTAGAATATCATTCTGAAGAGTTCCGCGTAATTGAGAGAATGGAACATTTTGTTTTTGCGCAATTGCCAAATAGAAAGCGAAAATCATCGCAGCTGGAGAATTGATTGTCATCGAAGTGGAAACTTTGTCGAGCGGTATTCCTCCAAAAAGAATTTCCATATCCTTAAGTGAAGAAATTGCAACGCCGCATATTCCAACTTCACCTTCACTAACGGGAGAATCAGCATCCCAGCCCATTAAAGTTGGCAGATCGAATGCAACAGAAAGACCAGTCTGCCCATGTTCAAGTAAATACTTGAATCGTTGGTTTGTATCTTCCGGAGAACCGAACCCGGCAAACTGGCGCATTGTCCAGACTTTACCACGATATCCGTTAGTATGAATTCCTCGCGTAAAAGGATACTCGCCGGGAAAATTTAGGTCCCGCAGATAATCGATCTGTTCTACATCATCGGGAGAATAAATTGGATTTATGGATTCACCGGAAACAGTTGTAAACTTCATTCCGTTATCGGCTGATTTATCTAATTTATTTTGAAAAGAATCTTTTGCCCTCTTATAATCTTCAGAGAACATAGCTCCTCGCTTTCAAAGTTTAATTGTTTTGGATAAAATTAGGAAATGGATTAAGTCCGTCCAAATCTTTTGTCGAACTCTTCGAGCGGAATTTTAATTACTATTGGTCGGCCATGCGGGCAAACATAAGGCATCGATGTCGCAAAAAGCTTGTCTACAAGAATTCTCATTTCAGTTTCGGTCAGTCTATCGCCCGCTTTGATTGCTGCTTTGCATGAATATGATTTTGCTAAATTGTCTCTTACTTCGAGCTGCTTAAACTGCTCATTCTTCCTGAACTCATCTAAAATCCCAAGCAGAGTTTCAACTTCATGCTCAATTTTAATATCTGACGGAATTCCAACAATCAAAGCAGTGTTCTTTGCTTGAAATTTTATTTCAAATCCTAAATTGGTAAGATAAGATTCCAATTCTTTCAGCAGCAGATAATCAGCCGGATCAAGTTTTACTGTTTGCGGAAACAGTAAGTGCTGGGAGAATGGAATGTTTGCATCAAACGACTGCATCGCTTGTTCATAAAGTATTCTCTCGTGAGCAACGTGAGAATCAATTATCATCAATCCGCTTTTTATTTGAGAAAGAATGTATTTATTATGAAGCAAAACAATAAACGGCGTTTCCAGATCGGAAGTAGGCGATTCATGATAAACTTGTGTAGGCTGCTTTTCATCGAAAGGTGCGGCAACTGCTTCTTGAGGAGAAGATGTTCTCACTTCCTTATTCAAAGCACCAAAGAGAAGATCAATTTCTTCTTCACCCATAATTGGATTTCTTTTTTCACGGTTTAACGGGCGATCTGAAAAATCTTCTCGCTCGTTTCTTTGATGCGTCTGAAATTTCAGCGATTCATTTTCTTCCGTTCTATTTTGAAAAGACATATTTGGAACCAGATCATAACTGCCAATCGTCTTTTTAATTACTGCATGAACAAAAGAATAAATTTCTCTTTCATCATCAAATTTTACTTCCAGTTTCGACGGATGTACATTCACATCAACACGTTTTGGATCAATTTGCAAAAACAAAACAAAGAAAGGATAATCTCCTTTATCTAGAATATTTTCGAATGCAGAGAAGACAGCGTGATTGACAATCTTGCTCTGAACAAACCGATTGTTCAAAAAGAAATACTGTTCTCCTTTACTCTTTCTTAAGTAAGCCGGCTTTGCTACAAATCCGGTTACACTTATATAATCTGTTGGCTCGTTCACAAAAAGAACAGCATCGTGTATGTTATCGGCAAAAACTTGTTTCATTCTATCATTCAGATTTCCGGCAGCAAAATCAAACGTTAAGTCATCATCATTGTAAAACTTGAATGTTATTTCCGGATGGCTTAAAGAAATTTTTCGGAATGTCTCAATTATGTGTTTCAGTTCAGTTGTGTTGCTCTTAAGAAAATTTCTTCTAGCCGGAGTATTGTAGAACAAATTCTTAATTGAGATTGAAGTGCCTTTAGGAAAAGAACCCTTCTCTTTAGTTATCGAAGAATCTTCCTCTATTCGAATCAAAGTGCCTAGTTCTTGATCCTTCTGCTGTGTTCTTAATTCGAAAATTGAAACCGCCGCAATCGAAGCTAAAGCTTCGCCGCGAAATCCAAATGTTTGAATCGCTTCCAAATCTTCTAAAGATGAAATTTTGCTTGTAGCATGGCGCTGAATTGAAAGCAGAGCATCTTCATCATTCATTCCTTCACCGTTATCAACAACTTGAATTAGATTCTTACCGGCATTTTTTATTACAACTTCAATTTCAGTAGCTCCGGCATCAATCGAGTTTTCGACTAATTCCTTTACAACCGATTCCGGGCGGTTTACAACCTCGCCGGCGGCAATTTTGTTGGCTAAATTTTCCGGTAATATTTTAATTCGCTGCGACAATTACTTACTCTTTATTTTTTCTTTTCTAATATACGTATGAATTGTGAATTCCTCGAAATCTTCCGGTTTCGTTTCAACCCACTCGTTTTCATTGAATTTGGGAAAAGACACATCACCTTCGGCTTCAAACTTCATTTTTGTAATAATCATTTTATCAGCAAACCCAAGTGCCGAAGAATAAACTTGCGCTCCGCCAATGATATAACATTTCAAAATTTTCTGCTCTTCGCAAAAATGAAAAGCTTTATCAAGTGAACTAAAAACATGAAAATTCTCACTAGTCTTCACTTTTTTGCTTTTGGAGAGAACAATATTCTGTCTATTTTTTAGAGGCGAGCCGATAGCTTCCCAAGTTTTTCTTCCCATAATAACGGGAAAACCAAGAGTAGTTTTTTTGAAATGCTGAAGTTCTGCTTTGCAGTTCCAAGGAATTTTACCTTCGTTACCAATCACTCCGTTACTTGATACAGCCGCTATGATTATCTTTTCCAACCTAAGCAGATTTTCTTTTTATTATTTCCAAGGTGATGTTAAACCAAGCTTAGCTAGCTTGTCTTCAAATTCGTTTCTTTCTCTGTTGCCGGCAAGTTTACCTTCTACTTTTCTAAGCCAGCCATATTTTTCCGCAGTTGCAAGTGTATCTACTTCTTTGCCGGAAAGCATTGATTTCAACACTTCAACTTCCATCGAAGATAATTCCATCGAATTCATTCGGTAATCTTTGAACGCTTCCCACGCAACGGGGCACCAGCGGGAAACAATTTCATTTCCAATTGTGGAAGCATAGGAACGAATTTCAAACTGCGCATGAGAATCCATTCTCAAAGCGAGAAAGTTCAGAAGATTGTGTAAATCAATTTTCCAATAAGCCTCGGTATATGTAGAAAGAGGCAGATCCTTGCGCGCTTGTTCGCGGGCAACGCCAAGATTTAATCTTTCTTGATAAATCTCTCTAGCAAAATTTTGAAATTCTTGTTCACGCTCTGTTAATTTGCAGCCGATTTCAGTCGGGAAAAATCCTTCACTGCCTTGCTTGTTGTCCTTCGACTGCATCCGCCATTCACCATCTGTAGTCTTTTGTGAAGAATCAATCGCAAGCGAATATCTAGTAGAATATTCATTAACATTTGCAGTACGGTGACGAATCCACTGGCGCCATGCATCCATTGGTACGCGAACGTGCAATTTAATTTCGCACATTTCGAATGGCGTTGTGTGGCGGTTTCTAAGAAGATAACGAATCAATCCTCTGTCTTCGTTAACTTTTTTTGTTCCCTTGCCGTAGGAAACACGCGCCGCTTGCACAATAGATTCATCAGAGCCCATGTAATCAACTACGCGGACAAATCCGTCATCCAGCACCGGGAATTTCTTTCCTAGAATTTCATCTAACGCTACAACCTTTATTTGCTCTAATTTTTCTTCGTT
>CAZEDR010000113.1:0-9967 GCA_964510975.1 uncultured Melioribacter sp.
GACACAGATTTAACTGATGCTTCGATAAACTCAGCACAGGTTTTCGCAGATTATTTATTTGAAAAATTACTTTCGAGACAACCACTTTAAGAGCAGAAAAAGATTATGCTTCTGCTGCTTTTACAGCCGGTTTAGCAAAATAGGCAACAACAACACCTAAAATCACATTCTGTATTGTTCCATAAATAAACCATTGAAGAGCTAAAGTATAAGGAACCGGATAAACGGCATTTTGCGCCACTGCAGCTACAAAGCTCATGAATAGTGAAATATAAATTCCGTAACGCACTCCTTCGATGAGGCCTTTGTTTTGGAATCCCTTAGTAAAAATAAAAACGAAGAAGAAAGACCAAACTACATCTGCTATCCACATTCTCCACATAAGTGCGTTCATTTCTTCCATGGGACGAAAAATAGCAGCTAAGCCTTCATAAGTTTTGGAGAGAAGCAGCCCGTGTATGATGTAGCCGGTAACTTCGAGTAAAATGAAAACAGTTAAAACAGCAATAAACATTTTCTTCGTGCTCATTGAGAACTCCTTTTAGTTTATTGATTTGTTATATAACCGTAAAGGAAGTGTTCCGAAAAATATTTGGTGCTTCTAAAACTTAGCGCTCACACTTATTAAACATGCCGCCAAACAAAATCGGTCATGTCCAAGTCTTGTTCATCAAACGCACCGCGAATTAGAATTTGATGCATCTCTTCGCGCGAAAGGCGATCGTTGATATCAAGTTTTTCAAAAAGGGTGTTGAGGTAACTTCGAACCATATAGAAGCCGCCGAGGGCAAAGTAGTTGCTGAGAATACCAAAATACTCAACTATTTCTTGAGGTTTTAATCCATCCAAAATTTCGGGATGCAGTTTTATAAACTCGTAGAAAGCTTTCTTACTTATAAATAAAGCGTAATTTAATTCCGATAGCGGAAAGCCCTCTTTGTATCTGTCCGAGCCGACTTTCTCGAAAAACTTTTCTGCGTCTGTATTGGAAGAACCACTCTTAAGCCATGCAGCCAAGTGAACATAAGTTGCTTCTTCACGAGCGATTACTTTTTCCGGATCGAGCGAGTGATAGGTTTTCATATAATCCGAACTCTTAACTTGATCATAATATGATAATGCTATTTCTCTCTTGTGGGAGTTTAAGAGTTCTATCAATTGATCAAATGCCATATTCTTCTCCAATTTTTGCGTCAAATTAAGTTTTCGTTTTGTAAGGGTCAACCTTTTTGAAGAAGAAATCTATTTAATATTTAGGAACTCATCCCAAATTTTAAACAGTTCGTAGGTTGCTCTCACATCCTTTCCGCAGTAAATGGCAATGTCTTTAGTTCTTCCGGCCTTGTAAAGTTCTTTTACATCCATTCCGGTAATTCCTTGAGACTTGGGAGATTCAACACCGAATGCATGGCAATAAAAATCGAGATTGAATTTCTTTGTTAATCCGTAGAATGTAAACTGCTCAAGTAGATCGATGTGCGAAGATGAATCAAATCTGTTCTTAATAAAATTTTTACTCGGTTTAATTTTCAACATTGCAGAGCGCATCATAATAAAAGGAAGATCGAATCCCCTTCCATTAAATGAAATAAGTTTTTCAGCCTTTGCCGAGTATTTCCAAAATCGTTGTAGAATCTCTGCTTCCGGAAAAGTTTGATACTTAACTCCCTCCTCTTCGGCTTCCCAAGATTCTTCATTCTGATTCTCAAACATTACCATAATTTTGTGAGTTTCCGTGTTCATCATGGCAAGACAGACAATTTTAGCGGTGAAAGGATATAAACTTAATCCCCGTTTTACGTTTTCTGTAAGAGTTTCTTTTTTGATTTGTTCCGGTTCTAGTTCTGCGTAACGAAGGAGGAATTCTTGTTGTGTTTCTGTAAGGCTATCGAACTCAACCCCAACTGTCTCGATATCAAAAACAAGGTTCATAACGACCCCATTTTTTTCTTCAAACTAACAAATTTCAAAATGATTTGTTACAAAATTCTACATATATTTTACCACTTTTTTGGAGACGTAATGGCCGCAAAAAACCGGGCGCTGTATATTGATTTGCTAAAGGGATTAGCACTTGTTGTAATGATTGAAGTACACATTTTCAATTCTTTGCTACTGCCCGAAATAAAACAAGCATGGTGGTTTAATTACCTTCACTTCATTAATGGCCTCGTAGCTCCTACATTTACATTCACAAGCGGAATGGTATTTGTACTTACGATCTCTAAAGGCGTTGGCGATCTGCGGAAATTCGGCAAGGATTTTTGGAAAAGGCTTTCGAGAATTGGAATGGTTTTTCTTGCAGCATATTCTCTACACATTCCATTTTTCTCTTTAAGCAAAATCTGGAACAATGCCACCTTTGCAAACCTTAACAGCTTCTTTACAGTTGATGTTCTTCAAGCAATAGCTTCAGGCTTGTTGGTTTTACTAATCGCCAGAATGGTTTTCACCAACAATAAAACATTCTTCAATTTTAGCGGAGTGATGACATTAATAATTTTATTTCTCGGGCCATTTGCTTGGAAGATTGATTTCTCACAACACATACCACTCTTTTTTGCAAATTACTTAAACAGATTGCACGGTTCGCAATTTCCAGTATTCCCTTGGTGGGGCTTCATATTTAGCGGCGCTTTTATGGCAAAGTATTACATTGCTGCACGCGACAGCAATAATGAACGTAGTTATGCAAACAAATTAATAATAGTAGGTGTTTCGTTTTTCTTTGCCGGTGTTTTAATGATAAACGTACTTCTGCCGGAAAGCCTTGCTTCAATAATTCCACATCCTTTTTTCTTTATAGAACGTCTTGGCGTAATAATGGCTTTACTTGGAAGTGGGTGGTATCTCTTCCATAAAAAACCAAATTTTAACTCTATCTTACTCGATATTAGTCGCGAATCATTACTCGTATATTGGCTTCATTTGCAGTTGCTATATCGAGATATAATCTGGGGGAAAAGTCTTGCCTTTATTTACGATAAGAAACTAAATATTCTGGAAGCGTCAATAGTAACCATTATAATGGTTGCATTAATGATGTTGATTGCAAAAGGCTGGGGAAAGTTAAAACAGAAAAAACCAATATGGGCAAGATGGATAACAATTACTGTCCTTGGTGGTGGTTTTCTGATATTTCTGTTTAGATAATATGGTAGAGGTTGTGAAAAACTTAGTTAAGAAGCACAAAAATTCTCACAAAGTTAACTTCTAGTTTATGAATCCTTTGCGTCTCCGTGCCTTTGCGGTAATTCTTTTTTTTTGCTAATAGAAATCATTACATGATTTCAACAGAAGCATCGAAATCACTAACAGCATCATAAAATTCTTGCGGTAGAGGGATCGCCGTCTTTGTTTTCTTATTGATATGTACAAGCACACCGCCGCCTCGCGTAATTATTTTTCCGGTTGAATTTTTCACAACCAAATGCCGAAAACCAAACGAGGAATTTTTAACAAAGCTAATTCTAGTATAGATTAATAATTCATCATCAAGTAAAGCGGGCTCAATGTAATCGGCATCATTGTGAGCCATTATAAAGAAGGAATCGCCGGCCATAATTTCTTTCAGCGAATAATTCTTAATCAAATCTTGGATGTATTTAATCCGGGCATCTTCAAAGTAGTTGAAGTACACGGCGTTGTTACAAACGCAAAGCATGTCAACTTCGTGGAAACGAACCACCTCAAAAATGCTGTGCTTGTATTTATCTTTTTCCAAATGCTTTTCCTTTAGTTTATTCTTGATCATGATCTTACTCTTGATCTTGATCTGCTAAAACTATCCTAAAACTGTCTCGATAATTTTCACAGCATCATTTATCTGCTCAAATGAAACATCCATGTGAGTGACAGCGCGTATCTCGCCGACTTTTCCTGTGCCGAGTAAAAGTCCAGCATCTTTACATTTCAACTGAAATTCTTCAATAGTCATATCCTTTGGTGTGAACATCAGAATATTTGTTTCAACATTCTCCGGATGAATCCTAACTCTTGAAATCTTTGACAAACCGCTCGCAAGTGTTTTAGCTTTTTCATGGTCTTCTTTTAGGCGGGGAATATTATTCTGCACCGCAAATAATCCGGCTGCGGCAATAACACCTACCTGGCGCATTCCTCCACCCCAAGCTTTACGAACACGGAATGCTTCTTTAACAAAATCCTTTGTGCCGGCTAAAACAGAACCAATTGGCGCGCCCAGTCCTTTAGAGAGACAAACACTTACTGAATCGAAATGACTTGCGTATTCTGCTGGAGAAATGTTTGTTTCCACTGAAGCATTCCAAATACGCGCGCCATCCAAGTGCATGTACAAGTTATGTTTTCTAGCTAAGGCAGAAATTGCTTTAATGTTTTCAATTGGATTAATCGTTCCACCGGCGCGGTTGTGAGTATTTTCTATTTCCACAACACGCGTACGAGCCATGTAGTAAGCACTTGTCGGTCTGATAAGAGGTTCAATTTGTTCCGGCGTAAATATTCCACGTATACCATCAACTAAACTCAACTGCAATCCACTTAGAGCGGCTGGCGAACCCGACTCATATTGGAATATATGCGCATCTTTATCGCAGATAACTTCATCGCCTGGATTGGTTAGAACATTTAAGCAAATTTGGTTTGCCATAACGCCGCTTGGAACGTAAAGAGCGGCTTCTTTGCCAAGCAATTCAGCTACATAGTTTTGCAATTTAATAGTGGTTGGATCTTCACCGTAAACGTCATCTCCAACTTCTGCATCATACATTGCTTTGCGCATCGCTTCTGATGGTTTTGTAACTGTATCACTTCTTAGATCAATAAATTTTTTCATGATTTTTTCTTCATCAGTTTGGTAATTGATTTATATATAGCCAACAGAATTGTTAGTAACGAAACAAAGACTGCTGTAAGTGGAATTACTAAAGGAAATTTGGAATAAAAAGTTTTTTCATTGCTGATTGGAACGTAACCTACTAGAACATCTTGCGTAAATAGTTTTGTGCCTGCAAGAGTTCTTCCCATCGGGTCGATTATGCAGCTAATTCCACCATTGGCGGCTCGAACGACCGATCTTCTGTTTTCAACTGCACGAAGAACAGAAATTTCTTTATGTTGAAATGGTCCGCTTGAATAGCCGTACCAACTATCATTAGTAACCACAGCAAGAAACTCAGCGCCATTATTTATAAGCTTTGTAATATAATCGGGATAAATCGATTCAATACAAACAACTGCTCCAACTTTTATGTAGCCTAAGTCAGAAACGTTTTGTGTTGTGCCAACATTCCAGCTAGAAATGCCGACTTGCCATTTAATAAAATCGCCAAGAAATGGAAGGTCTTCTACAAATGGCACTTTTTCTCCAAACGGCACTAATTGATTTTTTTGATACTTCTGGATTTGCCGAGTGTTTGGTAAAAAAGTAAGAATCGAATTGAACGAAGTGTATGCTGCATCTCCGCTTCGTAAAAGCTTAGCACCTTTTGGTGCATTTTTAACATTATAAAAGAAATTGATATCGGGCATTCCGGTAATCAAAGCAATTTTTTTTGCATCAACAAATTGATGAATTCTTTCAACCTCAAAAGCATAGTTGCCGCTTAAAAGATAACATGGCAAAGCGGTTTCCGGCCAGATAACTATACGTGCACCTTTGTTTATTGCTTTCTCCGAAAGCTCCAAATATTTTTCAAGCTGAGCATTGATACTGCCGCCGCTCCATTTATCCCAAGGATTTACATCCGGCTGAATCAAACCAACTTTAATTTGTTTTGAAGGGACTTCGTAAGAGGTAATTTTGTATCCGCCGTAAAACATTGGAATCAAAAAAAGAGAAATCGCAGCAAACAAAAAACGTTGATTCACTCTTTTTGTTGAACGAATCTCTTTAATTGATAGAAACAGAAAAATGTTTATGTAAATAATTATAAGCGATAGACCATGAGATCCAATAATATCCGCAATTTGTAGGAACTGATTGAAATAAGCGAGACTGTTTCCCAACGTAAGCCACGGGAATTTGAGATCGGTAAGCGAATAAATGTACTCGAAGAAAACCCAGTAAAGAGGGAAAAGTATAAGCGAAGTTCTCTTTGAAAATATTTTCGTGCTGAAATAATAAACTGATGTAACAATTAAGTAAAAACCGGGATTAGCAAAAATTAGCAACCCGCCGGAAATCATTAAGAAGGGATCGGCTTCTTTCGTCCAGCTGCCAACCCAGTAAAGTGTAATCAAACAAAAGAAAAATAAGAAGACGTATGAAATCCGGTTTATTGATACTAAAGAATTACGCTGCTCTAGTACAAAGAAAAACGGAATGAAAGCAAAGAATGCTAAAAATGGCAATGGGATTGGCGGGAAAGATAAGCCAAGTAAAACTCCGCCAAGTGAAGCTAACAGCAATTGCTTGTTTCTTTCTTTCCGCTGTTCCGGCGTTTGCGGAATTCTGTATTTACGAAAAAACTTCATCACTATGATTTTTTCTTTTTCCAAAACTTGTAAACAATAAATCCAATTACAATCGCGGTTATAGCCAAACCAATATTGGAATAGGTGCCAAGATATTTATCAATCAGTTCTATGTTGTTTCCGAGAGCAATTCCGAGTGAAATTAAAATAGCGTTCCATACAAAAGAACTAAGTGCGGCAAACAAAAAAGTTTTGCTTGGCTTGAGCCGGTGAACGCCGCAGAAAAAACTAATTACAGCGCGTGTGCCGGGCAAAAATCTATTAATCAATATTAAATTATAACCATACTTAGAAAACCACCCGTCGGTTTTATCTAACGATTCTTTCTTGAGAAACTTGAGCTTCCCTTTCCTAATTAATTTTTCGCCTAAAAACTCTCCAATGTAATACATTGCCACAAAGCCGGCTCCGCTTCCTACGCTAGTAATTAATAGAATAGGAATAAAGCCTATTGCTGAATTAGTAATTAACGTTGAGCCAATAACTAAGACTATGTCACTTGGTGATGGGGGGAAAATATTCTCGATGAATGCGAAAAAAAATAGAACCAGATAAACCAATGCCGGATCGAGCGTGCTGATGTATGATAAGATTTCTTGAAGCATTAGTTTTCGTGTTTATTTAGAAGAACAACAGCATAAGCAGCACAGCCTTCTTCTCTACCTACAAATCCCATTCCCTCAGTTGTAGTTGCCTTAATTGAAATTTGGGAGACGGAGATATTAGTAACTTCGGCAATTTTCTGTCGCATTTCATTCACATATGGGAAAAGCTTTGGCTGCTGAAGCAAAACTGTCGAATCAATATTGGAAACTTCGTAACCGTTTGCATGAATCAGTTCATCAACATGTTTTAAGAGCTCTTTGCTGTCGGCATCTTTATATTTCTCATCACTATTCGGAAAGTGTATACCAATATCGCCAAGAGCAAGCGCGCCAAGCATTGCATCGCATATTGCGTGAAGCAATGCATCAGCATCAGAATGGCCGTGTAATCCTTTAGTGAATGGAATTTCGACGCCGCCAAGAATTAGTTTGCGGTTCTCAGCAAACTCGTGAACATCATATCCAAAGCCGATTCTAATTTGTGGGTTCAATGTCTTATCTCAAATCTTGTGAATTCGTTTTTGTACTCGCACCATTTTATGAAAACATTTCTTACTTGTGCTCTTGATGGACCAATTTTAATTTGCTTAACAAGTTCTTCTATTAAATACTTTTCACCTTCAACTACAGTAAGTACTTCTCCGCTGTACAAATTTTCCGTGTATCCTTTTAAGCCGATTTTCTCTGCTTGCCTAACTACAAAATAACGGAAACCAACACCTTGAACAAATCCGCGTGCAAGAATCTCAGCTCTGCTCAGATCCATTTTTGCTCTCAAAATATGAATCAAATAACTCGGCTACAATTAGACCTAAGAAAATCAGCACACATCCAAGCAAACCAAAGTTACTTATTTTCTCTCCAAGTAAAAAGAAAGCAAAGATTGCCGCAAAGATTGGTTCGAAGGAATATATAATACCGGCTTTCGTTGGACTCACAACCTTTTGAAACTTAGTCTGCAATCCGATATTTAACAAAGTAGCAAGCAGCGAAGTGTAAAGCAGTCCAAAGATTAGATACTTCGTAAAATCTACGTGAATCGCTTCAACCGAAAATCCGGAAAATAAAAGTGAAGCAGCAAATCCAAGAACCGCAACAGTGGAAAGTTGCGAAGTAAGCAAAATCCAATAATTGTGTTTTGGACTCAATACATCTATGTAAACAACGTGAACTGCAAAGAAGACAGCACAGATTAAAGTGAGGATATCCCCAACATTAAAGCTCGCGCCAAGGTCGGAAAGAAAATTTGTTATAGATGACCCACCGCTTGAAAGGAACAATAGCCCAACAAAAACTAACGCTGTTCCAAGCAAGGCTCCTTTGGTTGGAAATTTCTTCTCTACTAATATTTGAACGAATGGAATAAATACAATTAATGTTCCGGTAATGAACCCCGATTTTGTTGCCGAAGTTAGTTTTAATCCCAGTGTTTGAAAAAAAAATCCGCTGAACAAAAATGCACCAAGCAGCATTCCGGAAAAAATTGCTTTTCTATCCACCTTAATTTTTTTGATGAGCAAAACAAAACCAAGTATGGAAGATGCTATTCCAAAGCGAATAGCAATAAAGAGCATTGAAGAAATATCATTTAGCGATTCTTTAACAATTACAAATGTCCCGCCCCAAAGAATCGTCATCAAAACAAGTGCTGCTTCGCCGGTGTATTTGGAATAGGAATTCGAATGCTTAGTCATCACTTTCTGCCTTGTAGCCGAAATGATTCAGCATGTTGGGATTTGAGCGCCACTTTTCTTTCACCTTCACAAACAATTCAAGAAAAACTTCACGCTGAAGAAATTTTTCGATTGACTCACGCGCTGACCTACCAAGTTTTTTTATAGTTGTCCCTTTATCACCAATGATAATCGGCTTCTGCGATTCCCGCTCTATAATTATTGCCGCACGGATATAATCTTTCCTCCCCTCTCGCTCAGCAAATTCTTCAATCTCTACTTCTGTACTGTATGGAATTTCTTCACGGTACATCTCGAATATTTTTTCTCTTATAATTTCCGAAACAAAAAATCTTTCATTCTCATCACTCAATTGATCATCCGGATAATATTTGGGATGTTCCGGTAAATACTCAAGTATGGATTCCACAACCGTTTGAGTGTTGACAGATTTTATTGCAGAGATTGGAATTATTTTCTTAAACCAATCCTTTGCTTCGGCTGTAACAACAAGCTTTTCAATTATTTCTTGTTTGGAAGCGTCGATTTTATTAATCAACAAAATTTTAGGAGTGTTTTCGTTGGGCAGAATTTTCAGAACTGTTTCATCTTCCAGCGCTTTCATTCCGGTTGGATCAGCTTCAGCATCAATTATAAACAAAACGAGATCAGAATCTCTCACGCTCTGTTCTACAAATTCCAACATCCGGTGCTGCAAGAGATATTCCGGATTCATTATTCCCGGTGTATCGAGAAAAATAATTTGAAAATCTTGGGCTGAATGTATGCCAAGAATTTTCTTGCGCGTCGTCTGCGGTTTGGAAGTTGCAATAGAAAGTTTTTCGCCAAGAATTGCATTAAGCAACGTAGATTTGCCCGCGTTAGGTTTACCGATGATTGAAACGTATCCGGATTTATGATTCATTGATAATTGCTTTTGTTGTGTGCGAAAATATTACAACTAGAGACGATAAGCCAATTATCAAATAGTAAAGTACCTCAAAACCGATATAGCAATGAGTATAGATGTTCTCTGTATCGTCCCTAAAGGAGGATGTCGCATAATTAATAATCAAAAATATATCAGTGTAAATCCGTTAAATCTGCGTCATCCGCGTGCTATTTCTGTCTAAATAATTAATTATGCGACAGTCTTCTAAAGGGACTTTGGTTTACTAGGCATTCTTTACTTATAGATATTTTATCCCTACGGGATTTTTAGCTCCGTTAGGA
>CAZEDR010000114.1:0-3213 GCA_964510975.1 uncultured Melioribacter sp.
AAAGTTTGATCCGCTTTTTTGTAAAAGTAGGAGGACAAATGTCCTTATTTCAGCAGCAACATTTTTTTAGTTTCAGAAAATACACCGGCTAGAATACGATAGAAATACATGCCGCTTCCAAGATTATAATACTTAGTATTCATTTCAATAGAATACGAACCCGGGTTTTGGTAATCATTAACCAACACTGCAACTTCTCTCCCGAGCATATCATATACTTTTATTGATACATTGTTGGCTGTAGGTAAATGATAATTTATAGTAGTGCTTGGATTGAAAGGGTTCGGATAATTCTGAAACAAAGCGAATTCGGTCGGTAGAAATCCAAGCTCTTCGGCATCCGTTGGCTGTAATTTTATTTCTAACATGTTGCTTTCATCCGAAGTTGTATTGTTGTTGAAGGCTTTCAATCTGAAGCGGTAATTTCTGTTATAAATAAAATTGTAGACATTAAACGAAGTCAAATTCTTGTTTAGTTTAATTACTTCCCTAAAAGCAGAACTTGTATCGTGTTTAGCTTCCAGTATAAATCCTTCCTCAACCTCAGAGTTATCTTCCCAGCTAAGTTGCAATGTATTATAAGCAATCAGCTTAGAGGAAAGATTTGTAGGAGGTTTAATTACGCTATTAACAACTATTGGTGGTTGAGTAGAAAGATCTGATAACCCAGATTCATTGTAAGATGCAATGCGGTAAGAATAAGTGAATCCTTCGGCGGTTGTTTTATCAACGAATTCAAGTTGTTCTGCCGGAACAATCCCAATAATATCTTCATCAAGAAGAGTGTATGCAGCGGAAACTTTTCCTATTTTATTTATAGTCCGGTAAATAATAAATCCTTTTACATTTCCAGATCTATCCACCCACGAAACTTTTATGTTGCCACCGGTGATATGTTCAATCTTTATCGCTTCCGGAGGCTTTAGATTTGGAGCTACTATAACTGGGGCTTTTACTGTAACACTCTTCGTTAATATGTTACTACCAGCCTGGTAATCATCAAAATATTGTAGTTCTAACTTTTTAGTTTTATTAAGTGATTTACTTCCATTTTCAATCAAATAGTAAAGACCATTTCTTGCAGCTTTTTGAATTTCCATTGGAGAGGAATAATTTGCAATCATTTTATATTTGGCTTGATCTACTAAAAATGAAGTAGTTATAGCTGTAGCGGCAACTGATCCAATTAAATCTTCACCACTTACATAATTATCTTTAACAACAACTTCTAATGTCCCTTTACCACGTAAATTTACATCATCGCTTATAGACAAATTAGGAACAATTTTTAATGGTGGAGTACCAATCGTATAATCAAGTTCATTTCCCGTGTTATCGCTAATAACCGGAGAAGAATTGACGGAAGTGAAGGTTATTGGACGAGTAAGAACATTACTAGAATCATCGTCAACTACAACAAAAGACATTATACAAGCAACATCACCATTTAATTTGTGAGGTTCTCCAATGTATTGAAACTTGATATTACTTGCATAGGATTCCGCGTTTGAAGGTGAGGTCCCATTAGGAATTGTAAATCTTACTTGCAATCCCCCATTTTCTATGCTACCCGAAGACCAACTGGATGTTAACTTATATCTTTGCTTTATAGAATCGGCATCATTGTCCGCATGAATTCGGACAATTAGCTCACGAATAGGCGGGTCATTATATCTATTCCTCAAACCGATAGAAAGATTTGAAAAAATTAGTACCGGTTCAGCCCCTTCCGTAAAGTTCAATGGTGTATTCCACTCCTCTGAAGAAATTATCCGCTTGGGAATAGGCTCAATAGTTACCTCAATTTGATCTTGAACAATTACCGAATTGGATTTACTAAATCTAACCCTAATTAAACATTTTTTTTCTTTGGTGGTAATTGAAGGGACAACCCAGCTCATAGAGTTAAAATAGTAACCATAGCCTCCATAAACATAGTATCCAATGGGCTTCCAATTATTTCCACCATCAATTGAATACTCTGCATCAAACCGTGTTCCTTCACCTAATTTTAGGTATGATCCAATCCAATCAATCCGAACGGATTGTTCTGGAGATAATCGAGTTTTTGCTGCTGGAGATATTAACTGTAAAACCGGAGACATAATTGCTAAGTTAAATGCTGTTTGGGTTCCAATGCTAGGGGAATTTGCATCCTCTATTCTGACGCCCACATTGTTTGCGGGTGTATTGGGTATTATCCAGTTACAATATCCGGAATCATTATATTGATTTGCTACTGTAGCAATTGTTATCCAGCTAACACCTTGGTCAAGTGAGTATTTAACTCGAACATTCTGAACATTATCACTATCCCACGAAATTGAAACGGTATCATTTATTGTAAACTTATTTTCATTTAATCGGAGAGATAGAGAATAATTTTTAATTGAAAAAGATGCTCGATCTGAAGTAGAGGGATTATCCAGATCGGTTATTCGAATACTGCAAACATCGCTGCTTTTAATATTGGGAACCGTCCAATCAATACTTCCAGTGTAACTTGGGAACGTAGCAGAATTTATTTGAGCTATTTCCTGCCAGTTTAGATCGGCAGATTGAGTAGTATTATACTCAATTTTTACTTTTGCAACATTCAGGCTTGACCATCTGATTCTATGTGTTGTGCCACTTTCCCAAACTTCATGAACGTTTGTGGGTTCTTCAATAACTATTTCTCTGCTGAAATAAACACCTATCCCAAAGACACAAGAAAAATAGGTTGGCATATTAGCATCGGAAATTTTTATCTCAGCTGTATTTACACCAATTAATGATTTTGGAACTTGCCAAGTATATTTACCTGAGGATGCCGGGTGATTATCTACAATTAAGTAAGTTGAGTTTTGATATTTGAGTTCAATTTTCACGTTCTTAACTTCAGAATCAACCAACGTCCACTTAATATCAAAAGGTTTTTCTGCAATTATGGACACGCTATTGTCGAGATAGTTTGGAGAAGTAATCTCAAAAGGATGCGGCTTTACTCGAACCCCTTCTGCGTCAAAATAATTTGTATGGTATTGACCATCCCAAATATCAACTACTGAACTACCTTGAACGCAATCAATTATTGGGATAATGAAATTTACTTCACCATTTACTATTGTTGCCCCACTACCTGTTGGTGGAGTATTACAGTTAAGTACTGAGGGCAAAAAATAGTTAATTCCTATTAGCTCAGGTGAAATCTTTGCTTTAACTAGTATTTTA
>CAZEDR010000114.1:3223-5798 GCA_964510975.1 uncultured Melioribacter sp.
GGATAAGATACAGTATTAGAAAATCCATACCCCGGTGAATATATTTCATTTCCAGTTGGGTAAATGATGTCAATTTTTCTTTCTGTGATAGCAAATGGACTATCGCTTAAGTCAACAATTTGCGTGTTTGCAGCATCGGTAACTCTTATCTTAAAATTGCCCGAATATATTCTAGGAGCTTTCCACGCATATTGTTTAATACCTATTTGAGTTATAGATGTAACATCGTAATTCGAAACAATAGTGTTCCAGCTAGTTCCATTATCTGTAGTGTAATCAAGATTTATCCGCTCAATATTGTCTGCAGTATTAAATACAATATAGATTTGATCTTTGGCTTGAAAAGATTCTCCACCATTAGGCTGTGTAAGTACGATAGGTTGCTTATAAACTTCAAAATTTCCATCGCATTCATCAGTCATGTTTTCCAAATAACGATCTTTGATCCTAACTTTATAATTAGCAGAGGGATTCCCGTAAGGAGTCCAATTTATTGTACCCGCTAGTTGCTCGGTTAGTATATTGCCATCTTGAGTGACACCGACAAAAGACCAATTCTGTCCGTTGTCTTCCGAAACTTCAATCAATTTTCCGGATTTATTTTGATCGCTATCAGTCCATCTGATTTTTGTTTGCACTCCCCATGCTAATCTCTCCCCACCGTTTGGTGATACAATTTTTAGTGAAGCTGTTCGCACACTACTTTCTACATAATTTGAAGGATCAGCTACATCTGAAACTTTTAGTTTGTTGCTTCCTAATACACCAGGTGTTAACCAGCTATAAGTTCCTAAACCGGCATCAATGTTATTGGCAAGTTCATTCCAAGTACCATTCCAAAACTCAATCTTTACTTTTGATACACCTTCCGACTGCCAAGTGATATTGTAGTTCTTTTCAGCCTGTATAACATCACCATTTTTAGGACTAAGTAAGGTCAACGAATATCTGGAAATCGTGAAAGGACTATTACTACTTGCATTAACATTCGTATCCTCAACAGCAGTAATTTTGATTAAGGCTTGAGTAGTTACATCATTTGGAATTATCCATAAATAACTTGAGGGAGAAGATGGAGTTGAAATATTCTCTGCAACAAGCTTCCAACTTAAACCATTGTTAACAGAATATTCAATATTGACGTTTGAAACATTGCTGCTTGCCCAAGTTATTGTTTTAGATGATCCAACTTTCCAATTCTCTCCGCCGTTTGGGGATAAAAGTGTAATTGTTGACTTATGAATATTAAAAACACCGTTGCTGCTGTCATTAAGATTTGCATCTTCAGAATCAGTAATTCTAACTAGAGCGTTGGTGGTAACTGCATCCGGCAAAACCCATACATAGCTTAGCGATGCAGCCGGGATATTTTCAGCAATTAGATTCCAAGAAGTGCCGTTATCAGTTGAATATTCTAATTTAACATTTGTTACATACGAACTGGACCAGTTTATGTTTTGAGAACTTCCCACCTTCCAGCTTTCACCTCCATTCGGTGATGTTAAAGCTAATGTAGGCAAGTAAATAGAAAACGTTGTATTGCTTTGGTCTATCAGACTATTATTAGATTCGTCTGCAATTCTGACTATGGCTTGAGAAGTTACTTCGTTAGGAACAATCCATGCAAAACTTGACGGATTAGAAAGTACATTCGCCGCAATAAGTTTCCACGTATTGCCATTGTTAGTCGAGTATTCAAGTTTAACACTTGCAACATTAGTACTTGTCCAAGCAATGTTTTGCGAACTACCTACTTTCCAGTTTTCTCCGCCGTTTGGAGATATCAAAGTAAGAGAAGGCATAAAAATACTAAATGGAGAATCACTCCTATCAATCAGTGTCGGAAAATCCATGTCTTGAATAATTATTTTACAATTAGTAGAACTTAAATTCGGGACATTCCATTCGTATGCACCAAGTGATGCATCGATGTTAGAAGCAATTGTCCGAGCACTAACTCCATCAGTTGTATAAGAAATATCAATTTTCCCTACATTGGTGCTTGTCCATGTAATATTGTATTTGCTTCCTGCTTTCATTTGTTCTCCCCCATTCGGGGCAAGTAGTTGCAAGGAAGATTGAAATAAAGTAAAACTAGCATTACTTACAGAGTAATTGGATGCATCATTAAGATCAGCAACGCTAATCAAACAAGCGGTTGAGCTCAGATTAGGAGTAGTCCAATTTAGATTATATTTTACATCATCTGGAGTTTCGATTGCCGAGACTAACTCCGTCCATGTAGCACCACCATCACTGCTAAAATTAATCTTAACTTTCTCAATATCAGTAGTTTCCCATTCAATTAAATATTTCGAAGTTGCACGGACGTTTTCACCACCAATCGGGCTTAGTAGGTTTATTTGCGGCTTTAATATTCTAAAAACTGCATCGCTTCTATCTGTTACTAAATCATCTTGAGTATCGCTAACTCTAATTGCAACTTTACTCGATCTAAAATCCGGAACTACCCAATTAAAAGTACCAATTGAGGCATCTGTATTTGAAGTGATTATTGTCCAACTTTCACCATCATCAATTGGTACTTTTAATTGGGTAGTTCCGGATTTAAAAG
>CAZEDR010000114.1:5808-9750 GCA_964510975.1 uncultured Melioribacter sp.
ATTTTCACTTAGCCATGCAATATTTTGCGATGAGCCTGCTTTCCATTTTTCTCCACCGTTAGGGTATGTTAGAGTTAAAGATGGGACATAAACCGTGAACTGTTCATTACTGATATCAAATAGTGTTGCTTCGCTTACATCCGTAATTCTCACTTTACAATTATTAGAAACTGCATTGGGGATAGTCCAAGAAAAATAATTTGCTAATCCGGCAAGATTTGCCGGCGTACTTGCAATAATTTCAATCCAGTTCGTACCGCTATTCGTTGTGTATTCAATCTTAACATTTGCGACATTAGTACTTATCCAACTAATATTCTGAATAGACCCAACTTTCCAATTTTCTCCGCCGTTTGGAGTTAAAACGCTGATCGACTTATTAAATATTCTAAAGACAGAATTACTTTGATCATTAATTGAATTATCCGAAACATCGGTTACTTTAATTAATGCTTGTGAAGTAATGGAATTTGGGACAACCCAGTTATAGCTGCCGATATTTGCCGGAGTTGTATTAATTATTTCAATCCAGTTAATTCCATTATCTACTGAGTAATCCAATCTAACATTTATAACATCGTGACTAAGCCACGTAATATTTTGTGACGATCCAACTTTCCAACTTTCACCTCCGTTCGGCGAGCTTAGTGTAATTGATGGAAGAAATATTGAAAATGTAGCATCACTCTGATCGACAATTTTGTTATCGGAGGTATCTGAAATTCTTACCAAACCTTGATTTGTATTTATTGAGGGAACTGTTCCGTTGTAACTTCCGGGAGCTGACGGAGTATTTGCAATTATTTCCGACCAAGTCGCTCCATTATCTGCTGAGAATTCAAGTTTAATATCAGTAACGTTATTGCTCGTCCATGTGATGTTTTGGTTTGAACCACCCCTCCACATTTCTCCACCATTGGGAGAAGTAAGTGTAATTGTGGGAGTATAGATTGCAAACCTTGCATCACTTTTATCAAGAATCGTATTATCAGCCACATCCGAAATACGAATTAAACAGACATTTGAATTGACGGAAGGTAGCACTGCAGAAAACGTGTTTGGTATTGCCGGCAAATTATTTGCTATTAGCGTCCAATTCACTCCGTCATCATCTGAAATCTCTATTCTAACATTTGTAACAAAACTACTATTCCAATTAATATTATAAGTAGAACCACCTTTCCAAACTTCTCCTCCATTTGGAGACGTTACTGTTATCGACGGTTTAAAAATTGAAAAAATCGCATCACTTTGATCTGAAAGTTTGTCATCATCAAAATCTACAACCTTAACTAAGACTTGATTTGATTCAATATCTGGAACCGTCCAGCTATAGTTTCCGGGTATAGCTGTTATATTATTAGCTATTCCATTCCAAGTAGTACCGTTATCAATTGAGTAGTACAAAGAAACATTTGCAATAATTGTACTGGCCCAATTTATATTTTGTATGGAGCCGGACTTCCAATTCTCACCACCATTTGGGGAGGTTAAATGAAGCGTTGGCTTCTCAATATGAAATGGTGCATTACTATCATCTCTAATTAAATTATCAACAACATCACTTATTTTCACTACAGCTTGCAAAGTTGGTTCATCGGGTATTATCCATGGATGTGAGCCGGCTGCCGCTGGAATTGTAGCAACAAGTGTCTTCCAAGTTGCTCTATCATCTATTGAATATTCAATTTTAACATTTGCAATATCATTACTAATCCAAGTAATATTTTGTGTAGTACCAACTCGCCACCTTTCCCCACCATTTGGTGAGCTAACAGAAATTGAAGGATTCACAATAATAAATGTGGTGTTGCTCTGGTCATTAAGAGCAATATTAGATGCATCTGAAATTCTCAATAATGCTTGAGTTGAGGAAATTGCAGATGGCACTGCCCATGTAAAGTGCCCCGTAGCCGCTGGTGTTGAAGCCACCGCTGTATTCCAGTTAGCGCCGTTATCCAAAGAATATTCGATTTTTAGATTTACTATACCGGAACTAGACCAAGTTATATTTTGGTTTGAGCCTGCTCTCCAAGTTTCTCCTCCATTAGGTGTTAACAAGCTTAGAGAGGAATTTGAGTGTTTTAGGATTGTACCGCCATCACCAACCGCCCAGCCAGTATTAGCATCAACAAAATAGAAAGACCGAATTGCGCCAGTTACTCCGGAAGGTTGTGTAACCCAACTAGTTCCTCCATCATTTGTGTTTTTTATTAAGCCGCTTCCACCTCCAACCCAAATGTTATTAACATCCGCAGCGTAACAAGAATAAAACCATTCCCATAATTCACCGCTTGGTTGCTTCAACCAATTAACACCTCCATCTGTAGTTGCTATAATTGTACCATTTGGTGCGGCTGCCCAACCTTTTTGCGAATCGCTAAAACTCACTGAATACAACCAATCGGTTGTAGGACTAGTTTGTGAAACCCAGCTATTACCGGCATCAGTAGTTTTTAGAATAATAGATTTACTTGTGGCAAAATTTCCACCTACTGCCCAACCAGTGTTTGAATCAGTGAACCATACGCTCCAAAAAACATCTGCAGCTGTTGCTCCGTTTGGTTTTGAAACCCAGGTTAATCCACCGTCGGTGCTCTTTAGGATTTTTCCAGCGTCTCCAACAATATACGCTGTCATCATATCGGTATAAAAAATATCTCTAAAATCTGTAGTGTGACCGGTTATTTGTTGGAACCATGTGTTGCCCCCATCGAACGTTACCGAAACAAAACCACCGCTGCCAACAACAGCACCATTTGTAGAGCTTGTAAAGAAAACGGAATTAATTTGATTTGCACTGCCGCTGGTCAAAGCCGACCAGTTTATACCGCCATTAATTGTTTTAAGAATTGTACCGCCCGCACCTACAACCCAGCCGGTATTCGCGTCTTCGAAATGAACATCATTTAACCCGGTAGTAACTCCGCTCGTCTGAGAGTTCCATTGTCCGTACGACAATGTTACCAAACATAAAAGCAGAGCAATGAGAATTGTTCTCATACTTGCATCCTCTATTAATTCTTTATAAACTCCTTTCCGTCAACTCAAACTAAATACTTCATCTTATATTCATTTATTTATATATAGGAGGAAGATCAACATCTAGTCTTTTACAAACTACTTTGGTAATTAATATGCTTTTTTTAATAGAATTTCACAACTGCGTATTTTGATATCGGATCAAAATAAATCTAAAAGAAACTTGGACTCATAGTGAGTAGAAATTACAATTCAGCATCAGCAATTGAACCAAGTAAAATTGTCTTTTTGTTCATAAATCAATTATTCATCCTAACAGCGAATAAATAATAATCATTAATCGGGTTGTATAACATGATGTCGATCATAACAATAACATTGGGAGGAAATACGTGAGGAATGATATAGTAGGAGTATAAGGATTACAAAGCAGTAAACAATCTGTTGCTCTACACTAATAATAAATTTTTATTGAAGATCCGTTATAGACTAAATTCTTTTCTCAAACTTTGCCGAAACAAAATAATCTTCAGCTTCTTCCATGGAAGATAATATTTTTCTTTTTTCAGAATACTTAACACCCAAAAAATATTTCTTCGTGGTTACAACAAATCTGCCATCAGATAATTTGTGAATCTTTACTGACCCGTTTGCTACTCTAATTCCCTTAATAAACTCTGCATTTAATACTTTTTTCATTTAGCACCTAGAATATCGAGTTTCCGATTTTTTAGAGTGAAAAAATTATCGTACCAGGTTTGTTTTAGGTATTGTGGATGAATTAAAACAACCCGCCCTCAACTCCGGATGCAAACGTAAATATTTCCGAAATACCTTCCAATTGAATTTATTTATTATACAAGAGTGTAAAGGTAAAAAGTCATATTTATTCGTTTGTAAGTAATTGGCTTATTGTCGATTACCTCAAAACCGATATAGCAATGAGTATAGATGTTCTCT
>CAZEDR010000115.1:0-9521 GCA_964510975.1 uncultured Melioribacter sp.
ATAGTGGTGCAACCATAACAGTTAGTCCTTCAGATGTGAATGGAAGTTCTAATGGCTCAACCACATTTACTCGTACATATAATCTTAATCAAGCTGTTACTGTAACTGCACCAGCAACATACAATGGTAAGACGTTTAGTTATTGGTCAAGAGATGGCGGCGTATATTCCGGTTATGAAAATCCTTATACGTTACAGATGGAAGACAACCATGAAATCATAGCATACTATGAAGCTAGTTCAACAAAAACATTAACCGTAAAATCATCACCAAATAGTGGTGCAACCATAACAGTTAGCCCTTCAGATGTGAATGGAAGTTCTAACGGTTCAACCACATTTACCCGTACGTATAATCTTAAGCAAGCTGTCACTGTAACTGCTCCTACAATTTTTAATGGTAAGCAGTTTGTTCGTTGGGAAAGAGATGGAGGAGTTTATTCTGGTTGGGAGAATCCATATACTTTGCAAATGGAAGACAACCATGAAATTATTGCTTACTACGAAACTCCTTCAACAAATACTGATCCAAGCATAAAACCTACAATAACTTCAACTTCCGTTTCAAAAGGCACTGACTTTGTTGTGGAAATAAAAGTTGGAGATCCAGTTTCTGTCTCAGATCTTTTTGGGCTTTCTTTCAAACTAACAAGTAGTAACCAAAATTGTACTTATGTTGATGGAAGTGCAGAAAATGGAGGTTTTCTTGGAACGGGTTCTTCAGTACTTTTTTTTCCTCAGAGAGTTAGTAATCAAACGGTTGATATCGGAATTTCTAAGATTTCTGGTTCTGGTG
Source organism: uncultured Melioribacter sp. (assembly GCA_964510975.1). Classification (GTDB taxonomy): domain Bacteria; phylum Bacteroidota; class Ignavibacteria; order Ignavibacteriales; family Melioribacteraceae; genus Stygiobacter. The sequence goes on from CAZEDR010000115.1 coordinate 796, forward strand.
TAAATGGTTCTGGTATTATAGCTAAAGTGAAGTTCACATCACCTACAACTTTGAGCAGCGATCAGTCAGTTGTATTCTCTCTTTCAGATATTTCTGCTAGTAATTCTTCGGGAACACCAATAACTTTCAATCCTTCTACCTTAAATGTAACTATCATCGTAATAAAAACGGTAGAGGTTTGGCCTGGTGATTGTAATAATGATAAAACAATTAATTCAAGTGATATTATTAGGATAGGCTTATATTATGGTCAAACACGACCGGGAAGTAATAATCCTGGAAGTACTTGGAAAGCCTATTCTAGAGAACCTTGGTCTGTTGATGGCTCTTCTCCAACAAGGGTTTATGCTGATGCAAATGGTGATGGTACAATTAATTCTGCAGATATTATCCCAATGGGTCTTAACTATGCTAAAATACATACAAAAATAGTTGAATTGGGAAATGAAGTTGATTCCAAATATTCAAAAGTAAACGCGGGTGCTACTTTAAAGCCACTCCTCAGTTCGTCAGCAAAAAAGAATATGGCTTTCCAAGTTCAAGTTAAAATAGGTGATCCAAGTACTGTTCAAAATTTATACGGCATCTCCTTTAAATTGAACAGCAACAAATCAACTTGTACTTATGTTGATGGCACTGCTGCAAATGGTGGATTTATTGGAACTGGTTCTTCAGTTCTTTTCTTCCCGCAGTTAGTTACTAGTCAAACGGTAGATATTGGTCTATCTAGAATCTCTGGTTCTGGCGTCAGTGGTTCTGGAATTGTTGCAGTTGCTCAGTTCATTTCTAGTGTGGATCAGCTAGTAACTTTTTCTTTAACAGATGTAACCGCAGTTGATAATTTGGGTAATACAATTCAGTTAGATGTTCAACAAGCAAATATTACGGTTGATATTGTTGGTGAAAAACAACTTCCGATAGAGTACACAATATCTCAAAATTTTCCCAACCCATTTAATCCTGAAACAGCTATTAATTATCAAATTCCATCACCCGGATTTGTATCAATCATAATCTACGATGTTCTTGGTCGCGAACTGGCTACTTTGGTGAGTGAATACAAACAAGCTGGTTTTCATTCAGCTAAATTCGACGGCAGCAATCTTACAAGTGGAATATATTATTACAAAATACAGTCGGGGAGTTTTTCACAGTCTAAAAAAATGCTTCTTCTCAAATAAGTTTGTGGAAATTTTGCAATAGTTTTTTTGAAAGGGCACTAATACAGTTCTTATGCTTATTCAGTGTTAGAGGGTAGAAAAGCAGTGTGGAAGGAAAGGGTTACTCCTTATTATTCCATGCTGCTTTCTTTTTAGTTACAAATAGGTTTTTTCAAAATTATTTCTCCCGTTGGTCTCACTATACCAACCAGAAGCCCGCTGTAAAGTTCTATATTCTCATCGTAAAAAATTCTTATCTTTGCATCACAAATCAACCTAGAGAAAAATGAAAGAACCCGAAGTAAACTTAGATTTAGCTCTCGAGCATGGCTTAACAGAAGAAGAATATGGCTGGATTTGCGAACGGCTTGGAAGAGTGCCTACTTTCACTGAACTTGGAATTTTTTCCGTAATGTGGAGCGAGCATTGCAGTTACAAAAACTCAATTGCTTTACTTAAAACATTACCGAGAAGCGGCGGAAGGCTGCTTGTTGGTGCCGGTGAAGAAAATGCCGGACTCGTTGATATTGGTGATGGATTAGCAGTTGCATTTAAAATTGAAAGCCACAACCATCCTTCCGCGGTTGAACCGTACCAAGGAGCTGCTACCGGTGTTGGCGGAATTTTGCGCGATATTTTTACAATGGGCGCGCGACCTATCGCAAGCTTAAACTCACTTCGTTTTGGTTCACTTGATGATGCGCGTACTAGATATTTGTTTGAAGGTGTTGTAAAGGGAATTGGAGATTATGGAAATTGTTTCGGTGTTCCTACTGTAGCCGGAGAAGTTTACTTTGATGAATGCTACAAAACCAATCCGCTTGTTAACGCAATGGCTATTGGCCTTGTAGATACGGGCAGAGTTGTATCTGCTGTAGCAAAAGGTGCCGGTAATCCGGTAATGATTGTTGGTTCATCAACCGGAAGAGATGGAATTCACGGTGCAACTTTTGCCAGCGAAGAAATTTCGGAGAAGTCGGAAGCTAAACGCCCCTCGGTTCAAGCCGGCGATCCGTTTACGGAAAAACTTTTGCTCGAAGCAACTCTCGAAATCATTAAGCAAGATTTGGTAGTTGGTATTCAAGATATGGGAGCTGCGGGTATTTCTTGTTCAACTAGCGAGATGAGTGCTAAAGGTGAATCGGGAATGATTATCGATCTTAACAAAGTACCTCTTAGAGAAGAGGGAATGAGCGCTTACGAGATTATGCTTTCCGAAAGCCAAGAACGAATGCTGGTTATTGCTAAGAAAGGATGCGAAGATAAAGTAAAAGAAATTTTTGAAAAGTGGGATTTGCACTGCGAGATTGTAGGTGTTGTCACTGATGAGCAAAAAGTAATTATAAATTATGAGGGTGAGAAGAAAGCTGAAATTCCGCCTATCGAATTAGTTCTTGGCGGGAATGCACCGGTTTATATTCGTGAAACTCAAGAGCCAAAGTATCTTGAAGAAACCAGAAAGTTTGATCTTTCAAAAATTCCGGAACCCGATTCAATTATTACTTCATTTGAAAAAGTATTTTCATCTCATAACATTGCAAGTAAACGATGGGTTTACGAACAGTATGATTCTATGGTACGAACAAATACAATTGTCGGCCCCGGCTCGGATGCGGCAGTTATTTATATCAAGGGAACAAACAAAGCACTCGCGGCAAAAACAGATTGTAACGGAAGATATGTTTATCTAAATCCGAAGGAGGGAACTAAAATTGCTGTTGCAGAATCTGCGCGTAATGTAGTTTGTACGGGAGCAATTCCTCTTGCAATTACAAACTGTTTGAATTTTGGAAATCCTTACAAGCCGGAAAATTATTGGCAATTCAAAAAAGCGATTGAAGGAATGGGAGAAGCGTGCCGTTTCTTTAATACTCCGGTTACCGGCGGTAATGTTAGCTTTTATAACGAAAGCCCGGATGCAGCCGTTTATCCAACTCCTACAATCGGTATGGTTGGTTTAATTGAAGATATTGAAAATGTTAGAACAGCTCAGTTCAAAAATCCCGGCGATCTCATTTACCTTCTTGGTGAAGATTATGAAGAAATTGGCGGAAGTGAATATCTGAAAGTTGTTCACAATCTTGTTACCGGGGAAATTCCGAAGATTGATTTGCAAGCAGAAAAAGATTTGCATACAACAGTTCTTCATTTGATCGAGTCCGAGTTAATTGAATCAGCGCACGACATTTCCGATGGCGGAATTTTGTGTGCGTTAGCAGAGTGCTCTATTATTGATCAAGAAAAACCTATAGGTGCCAAAGTACATGTACCGATAAAGAAACGGGAAGATTTTTCGTTTTTCTCGGAAAGTCAATCGCGAGTAATTGTTTCAGTTAATCCGGATAACAAAGAAAAATTTGAAGCGAATGCCGGTAAGAGTTTCACTCCATTTACTCTACTTGGAGAGACCGGAGGCGATTGCCTCAGCTTAAATGATCAATATAGATTCTCACTTTCTCATCTAATTGATTTGTATTACAATTCAATTTCATCCAAGATGCATGCGAAAGTTTAAGATCTTAAAAAAAATAGCTTCTTATGTTTCTCTGGCAACGGTAAAAAGTATATTCGAATTTATCGACTATTACTTTATCGGTTTGTTTAGGAGAATGGATCAGCACAATTTGTTTTTCGCCGGTGCCGGAATTTCATTCTCACTTTTCCTCGGCATGATTCCATTCATACTACTTATTTTTTCATTACTCGGTAATATTTTCGATCAAGCCGTTATCGAAACTCAGATTAATAATTTGATAGATCAAACAATTCCGTATCCGGCTTACGCAAATTATGTTAAGCGACTTATCAGCTCCCGCTTGCCGGAAGTAATCGAGTATAAAACTTCGGCATTCTATATTGGTATCGGCGGCTTAATCTTTACATCAACTTGGATTTTCAGCAGTGTTCGGACAATTCTAAATCAAATTTACGATGTAAAAGTTGAGCGTGGATTTATTTACGGTTTAATTCGTGATATAGTGATGGTTATTTTACTTGTCTTCTTAGTTTCACTCTCTACTTTCATTTTACCGGCTGTAAATATTATTTATGAGCTTACTAAGAACACAGAGCTTTTGCACAGCTTCGATATAAGTTCGATATGGAACAGTTTGGTATATTTTTCATCGCTTGTGTTAATGTTTTTAATGTTCTTCGCCCTTTATTACTTAATTCCTTATGAACAATTAGGAAAACGTGTTGCCGCACTTAGCGCAATATGGACAACTATATTTTGGGAAGCCGCAAGGTTCGGATTTGGTTATTACATAAATAATATTTTGAGAACGAATCCCTTCTATGGTGCGTTTGTTTTAATAATAGCAATTCTGTTTTGGGTTTATTATTCGGCTTGCTTGTTTATTGTAGGCGCAGAGATTGGACAGTTGTACCGTGAGAGACATAATCTTAAAAGACCGGTGTTATGAAACGCACTTTGGATTAGTTGATTTTCCGAAAGACCACCATCAAGCATATATACTTGCTCAAGTTTGTAAAATTGAAGGAACTTTGCGCGCGAATTGTTTTAGAACATGAACTAATTGAGAAACGATTCTTAAAATAACTGGCGGGAGAGAATTTGAACTCACACTTGAGGAGTTTGGCAGTTTGCTTAATAACCATGTTAGATTTGAAGAATGAGAATGGTTTGAGGAAATCTAAAAGAGTTGACCGTGAATGAAATTGAGCATCTTGCGGTACCGGTTCAAATGGAAATAGAATCAACAAAACAATCTTGTAGAAAATAGTCTTGAAAGGAGTTTTATGAGTAACCAATTCGTAAAAATCATTTTTGTAATTGTATTAGCATTCTTTTGGGGGAATATTCAGAATACAAGAGCGCAAAGCTTAGACGATTCCAAAAGCAACAAAAATGATTTTGTAGAACAATCTACACGTGAATTAGAAAAGGCAAAAAAATTCAAAGTAAAAACTCGTTTACGTTATGCCGGATTTTTTGATGCCGAAGGAAAAGTTCCGCAAGAAAAGTCTCTTGTTGAAAAACTGACTTTTGACAAAAATGGTTACCGTAAAGAATTGACAAGATACATACGTGATGGAATGATTGATCTGCGTTATATTTTTCTATACGATAAAAAAGGCAGACTCTTAAAAATGGAAACGCGAAATGCGGAAAATATTCTGGTTGGTAAAAAAGAATCAAAATATGATAAAAGGGGAAACGAAATTGAAAGGAAGCTCTACGATAAAAAACGGGGCAACATGCGGGTTGTCTTCAGATATGATAATGTGAACAATTTGATTGAGTCTGAAACATTTGATAAAAATAAAAAATCAATCGGGCGTTATGTTAATACTTTCGAGAATGGAGCTGCCAAAACCACAACTGTCTACAATAAAGAAGGAAATGTAGCTCGCGAAATTTGGTTTATCTATAATGAAGCGGGTAAGTTGATTAGAGAAGATTTTAAGGATTTGGCAAATTCTTATTCTATTAAAAATAAGTATGATGAAAAGGGAAATATTACCGAAGTAGAAAAGCCGCAGACGAAAAGAATTGTAACATATGATGATCTGCAAAACATCATTGAGGACAGAATGTTTACTGCAGACGGTAACAGACAGTACCGTGTTGTTTTTAGTTATTTGGAGAGTGGTTTGCAGAACGATGAGACTCGTTTTGATAATTCTGAGAAAGCAGCTTTTCATGCTCAATTTAAGTATGAGTTTCATAAATAACATCGATGATTAAGTTTTTACCTCTTGGTGGCGCCGATGAAATCGGCGCTAATTGTTTCTACCTAAACATATTTGGGACGGGGCTGCTTTTAGATTGCGGAACACATCCTCGTAAAAAGGGAAAAGAATCTCTTCCTAACTTCGATTTAATAAAAAATGAACCACTCGATTTCGCAATAATCAGTCACGCACACCAAGATCATATCGGAGCAATTCCTTTTCTAGTCCAAGAGTTTCCTCATGTAATTATTTATTCTACTTATCAAACCAAAGAAATTGCTGAGCTAACACTTCACAATGCAGCAAACATATTAGCAGCAGAATCATTGCCGGGCGAAGATTTGAGAAACTATTCGCATCAAGAAATTGATTTGCTTGTACGGTCGATGCGCGATGTAGAATACAATTCACCTTTTGAAATTTACGGGTTGCGCCATTCGCATAACGAAAACATTAAGATTACACTGGTAGATGCTGGGCATATTTTAGGTGCTGCTTCTATCATTATAGAAATTGCCGGTCAAAAAATAGTTTACACCGGGGACATAAATCTTTCCGATCAAATGATAATGCAAAGCGCCGATATTTCATCATTTACCGGTGCAACTATACTGCTAACTGAAACAACATACGGTTCGACAGATTCTCTAAAACTAGGAAGCTGGGCCAGCGAAGCAAAAAGATTTGCTAAGCACGCAAACAAAGTTCTTCATAATGGCGGCTCTGTACTTATTCCGGTATTCGCACTTGGCAAAACGCAAGAAATTCTTGCTACGGTTTATAATTTGATGGAAAGAAAAATTCTAACAGAATCATTTTTTTACACTGGAGGAATCGGAAGGGAAATTTCCAATATCTATGATCGACATAAATATTTGGTTAAACGAGGAAACAAAGAATTAGTACTTAAAGATATTCCTCAAACCAATGTACTTGATATTGAAGACTTGAATCTCTTTAAAAAAAATCCCGGAATTGTGCTTGCTTCCAGCGGTATGATGTTGAAAGGAACAACTTCTTATAGACTTATGGAGTATTGGCTAAAACAAAACAACTTTGGAATTTTTAGTGTTGGCTACATGGACTCCGAAACGCCCGGATATAAAATCATGAATTCGAAAAAAGGGGAAAGCGTGATATTGAACGAAGGAATGGAGTCGCAGAAAATTCTTTGTGATGTTGACAGATTTTATTTTCCTTCTCATTCTAAGAGAGAAGATTTACTCACAATTGCTAAACGTTCCGGCGCTTCAAAAATAATTTTACTTCATGGCGAAAGTGAATCGCAAAATTGGATTGGGCAGCATCTTCTTCATTACAATAAATCTTTACAACTTTATTCTTCAGAATTAGGTAAGCAAATTAATTTGTTATAGAAAAAACCGGCTGATTGCAGCCGGTTTTCCGGTAAAATTATTCTGCAATAGCATACTCTTCCCAAGTTTTGAAAATCTCTTGTTGTTTCTCACCAGTTTGAGCATTTAAGTAGGACTGATAAAATTTAGTACAGAAATAGCGAAGTTTCTCGCAGTCGCAATACTTTGCGGTTCTGCCAACAAAGAATGCGCCTCTTGGGTCGCCAATCTTAATCAATGATAATGCGGCTATAATTCTTTCTTCTTCGCTTGTCCCATCGCGCAATTGTTTGATTAGAGGAATAACGGCTTTTTCAGATTTCATTTCTCCAAGATTAAATGCACAGCTGATTCTTAAACCTTCATTATCGGATGCCAATCCAACTAGTCTATTTTGTTCGATTACTTCGTATGTATTGGCTTTTTTATCAGTCTTATTCACTTCTGCATAAGAGAAGTTTGTGAATAGTAAAGCAGCTAAAACTACAATTGCGATTGTTAGCCTTGCTTTCATTTTCTGCCTCACTTTCATTATTTTTTTTATGATTTAGCGAACTGTTTTATTCGCTTCTGTTCATTAAGACGAGAGGGTAAATACAAAGGTTGCGAAGTTTTTGAAAAACCACATGAATAGGGGATGTGCAAAATACTAAGGATGAAATTAGGAACTACCAGCAAGCTTATTCAAATTAAGGAAGAAGAGAACTACTGTGATTACTCGTTTCCGGATTTTAGTTCCTTAATTATGTTAATAGCTTTTGCAAGCGAAGCAATGATAATCACCAGCAATATTGTTAATAGAATCCAGCTCATTGTAAAGTTTTCTTTTTTTGATGTCTAAAATTAAAATTCATTTAGCTTTTAAACAGTGACAGAAGTCAAAGCGTTCCTTCGTTGTATAGCAAAAAATATTTAACTAAATTATTTTGCATTTCAATAAAAAATCAGAAAGAATAAAAATGGGTAAGAAAATACTTGCAATAGTTTCCGGGTACTTCACGATGGCGGTATCTGTTTTTGTTAGTTTTACTATTCTCTATCTGCTTTTAGGTCCAGATGGTTCATTTGCCGAAAACTCATATCGTGTTAGCATTACCTGGGTTCTACTTAGTACGGTAATTAGTATTGTTGCGGCAATACTGGGAGGATTTGTTTGCCAATGGATTTCTAAAAACCGGAATACTTCTCTCTTGCTTGCTGTAATTGTACTTCTTTTAGGAATTATTATGGCAATTCCGGCTTTAGCAACTACAAACGAATACGCTCATCAGCCGCGAACTGAGGAAGTAGGAAATTTGGAAGCTATGCAGCGAGCACAGCAGCCCCACTTCATTTTGATACTTAATCCTATAATAGGCGCAGTTGGTGTTTACTTTGGCAGCCGTTTAAAGGGCGAAAAGAAAGAATAAACAAACCTTTTCTAGTAATTCAAAAGTATATTTGACACATGGGTAATAGTTAGATATATTTCGACCCGAAATTTGAAAAGTAAACGTCGGGCTCATAACCCGAA
>CAZEDR010000116.1:0-9471 GCA_964510975.1 uncultured Melioribacter sp.
CGGCGGCAAAACGTGGCAGAGTGGAAAAGTAAAAGGATTTGAGACTCTCGATTTTCGAGATATAGAAGCGTTCGATAAAAACACTGCCATTCTAATGTGCATTGATGCACCCGCATATTTTTTTAAGACAACCGACGGAGGAAAATCTTGGAAGAGAAAATATATGAACCGCGACCCCAATATTTTCTTCGACGGAATAGCTTTCTGGGATTCTAAGAATGGAATTGCTTTCAGCGATCCGATTGAAGGAAGATTTTTTGTAGTTGTAACTAAAGATGGCGGCGATTCTTGGAAAGAATATCCGCAAACAAATATTCCAATGGCATTAAAAAATGAAGGCGGTTTTGCTGCAAGCGGCTCTTCAATTTGTGTTGCCGGTAAAGACTATGTTTGGATTGGTTCAGGCGGAGCTGAGAGAGCACGTATATATTTTTCTCAAGACGCGGGAGAAAACTGGCGAGCAGTTGACGCACCGATGAAAGGCGGTAATGCTTCATCCGGTGTTTTTTCAATCAGCTTTAGAGATGATATGTATGGAATTGCTGTTGGCGGCGATTATAAGAAAGACAAAATGAAAGATGGCAATTGTGCAATCAGCGACGACGGTGGATTGAGCTGGCTATCTATTGGTGAGAGCAGACCGGAAGGATTTAGATCGTGTGTAGCTTGGAATCAAACACATAAATATTTTTTAGCGACCGGAACTTCCGGCAGTGATTTTTCTCTAGATGATGGCAAATCTTGGAAGACAATCGACTCAAAAAGTTTTAACAGTATAGGCATTTCAAAAATAGACGGCTCTTGTTTTGTTGTAGGCGATGGAGGAGCAATTGCTAAGGTGAATACCAAATAATTAATTTTTTTGTTCTGATAGCAATTTGCTGTTAGAGTATATCGACTCTTTTAGAATGAGTGTTAAATGAAGCAACCCAATCTTGCTATATTGATTTCAATTACGTTTTTCTCAACTCTTTCTGTAACTGACAATTGTCTGTTGAGGGCTCAAACAAAAGAAAATAATCACTTTTCGAATTTTGTAATAATTGACTCTACAGATTCACAAGAAAGTATTCTTAAAAAAGCTGCTAACATAGTTCCTTCAAAAATTCAATACGAATGGCAAAAGCTCGAATTTACAGCTTTCATACATTTTGGTATAAATACTTTTTACGATGTTGAATGGGGAAGCAAAGATTTTGATATTTCAAAATTTAATCCAACGCAATTAGATGCGAGTCAGTGGGTTTCCGTACTCAAAGAAGCTGGAGTGAAACTGATTCTACTTACCACAAAACATCATGATGGATTTTGTCTCTGGCCAACCAAATTAACAGCGCACAATATTTCGAATACACCTTTTAAAAATGGAAAAGGAGATATCGTTCGCGACCTTTCCATAGCTTGCAAAAACGCCGGCATTAAATTCGGTGTTTACTTATCGCCGTGGGATATGCATGAACCACTTTACGGAACAGATGAATACAATAAATTTTTTGTTGCTCAGCTGACCGAACTTTTAACAAACTATGGCGAAATTGCCGAAGTGTGGTTTGATGGAGCTTGCGGAGAAGGCTCTAACGGAAAAAAACAAGTCTATGATTGGCAATCATACTATAAAACAATTAGAAGGTTGCAGCCAAATGCTGTAATTGCAATAATGGGGCCGGATGTACGTTGGGTTGGCACAGAATCGGGCTACGGAAGAAAAACCGAGTGGAGTGTATTACCCGGCGCCAGTAAGAACCAATCAGATATCGCAAAAAAATCTCAACAACAAAAATTAGATGCTGCATTTATTCCTCAGAATTTGATGAATGAAGATCTCGGCGGTCGTGAAAAAATATTTGCTGCATCATCACTGGTTTGGTACCCCGCTGAAATTGATGTATCAATTCGAAATGGTTGGTTCTATCATTCCAAGGATGATAGTAATGTTAAATCTCCAGAGAAACTAGTAGATATTTACTACAACTCCGTTGGTTTGAATGGAGTTTTGTTGTTGAACGTTCCTCCGGATAAGCAGGGCTTGATTCATGAGAATGATATTCATGCTCTTCGTGGAATGCGAAAGCTGTTGGATGAAACATTCGAAACCAACTTAGCAAAAGACGCAACAGTGCTCACTTGCAATTCTAAACAAGACCCAATTATTAAAAACATTCTCGATGAAGACCTAGAAACTTACTGGAAGGCCGATGAGAACAGTTCGCAAGCATCGATTGAAATAGTTTTCGACCGTGAGCAGAATTTCAACTGTGCACTGATTCAAGAAAATATTTTAATCGGCCAGCGGATTGAGAAATTTAATCTAGATTATTGGAATGGACAGACATGGGTTACTTTTGCAGAAGGAACAACAGTGGGATTTAAGCGCTTGTTTCAGTTTCCAACAGTAACAACAGCAAAGGTTAGAATAGTGATAAAGGAAAGCAGATTGAACCCTACACTTTCAACTTTTGGTTTATACTTATCACCAGACTTAAGATAATTTTTTATTTCTTTTTCGGTTTACTACGAGATGGTATTCCAACATTTTTTCTTATTCCAAATTTGTCTCGCAGTTCAATCAATTCTTCTGTTTGCTTTTTGTCTAGGGTTGTAATATTTCCTAATTGCCTGGCAATAAATTGAATCTGAGAAGCATGTTCCAGTGTTTCCATTTTATGATACGCGTCCAACACATTTTTCCCTAATGTTACCGCACCATGATTCGCTAACAAAAAAGCATCATAATCAAAAACATATTTCGAAATCTTCTTATATAATTTTTCAGTTCCGGTTGTCCCATATTCAACCAAAGGAATTTTCCCTAGAACTATAATGACTTCCGGTAAAATCATTTTTGTTAATGGAATTCCCGCTACAGCAAAACCGGTTGCGTATGGAGGATGAGCATGGCATACACTATTTATATCCGGCCTAGCTTTATAAATCTGCAAATGCATTGCTGTTTCCGATGATGGCTTTCTTTTACCTTCGAGTATATTTCCATTTTGATCAAGAATAATCAAATCGGCAGATTTCATAAATCCTTTACTAACACCGGTCGGAGTAATCAGTATTCTATCGTTTCCAATTCTGGCACTTATATTTCCATCATTTGAGGCAACATAACCGCGAGAATAAATTCGCATGCCAACCTCAATTATTTCCTTTCTAATTCCATCGTCTGCGGTTCGAGCCATAATTAACACCAATGATTTTCTTCTATATTTTAGATCTATTTTATAGTCAGCTGCTTTGACATTCCCGTTCAGATATTATTTGTTTAATAAGATTTACCAATTGATCGCGGGTAAATGGTTTTGAGAGATAATGAGTAAAACCTTGACTTAAAAATTCAGTACGGTCTTCCGACATTGCATATGCTGTTAATGCTACAATAGGCGTATGCTTATACTTTTCAATCATCTTAATTTCTTGAGCAGCTTCAACTCCGCTTTTACCCTTCCTCAAATTAATATCCATAAGAATGATGTCGTATTCGCTGGTTTCAGCTTGTTTAACTGCATCAATCACGTTACTGGCTTCAGTTATTTCACAAACTTCAGCAAGCATTTGAGAAATTGCGAACGAATTGATTTCGTCATCTTCAACCAAAAGCACATTGCATTTTACTAAAGCTTCTTCCGTTGAAAGTTTTTTCTTATTTGCACCAGTACTTTTTCTTGTACGAGGATTACTTTGTACTAACTTATTCAGTGGTATAGTTATAATAAATTTTGATCCTTTATCAAGTTCACTTTCTACGGTAATCGATCCATTTAACGCATCAACATATTTTTTTACTATGGTTAGCCCAAGTCCGGTGCCTTCAAAGTTTCTTCCTTTTCCTTCGCTTACTTGCCGAAACTCTTGGAAAATAATGCTAAGCTTGTCTTTTGGAATTCCGATTCCGGTATCTCGAATGGAAAGTTTTAATTCGGTTTTGGATTTTTCAAGTCCCACAAACACTCCGCCTTCAACAGTAAAACGGATGGCATTGCTCAGTAGGTTATCAATAATGGTTTTAAGAAGATCCTTATCTGTCTGTGTTGCAAACTCAGCGCATTTGAAATCTTCTTTGATAAATAATCCATGTTTGCCGGCCAGTGCTTCAAACAGTTTCATTTCTTCTCTGATGAACTCAATTACTTGAACAGTAGCCAAATTCGTTTCAACTTGTTCAGAATCGATTTTTGAGTAATTCAGTAGAGTGTTAAGCGTGTCTAGTAATCTGACGCTGCTTTTATTAAGCATCAGAATTAAATCTTTTTTCTTGCCTTCAAGTTCGTGTGATAATTGTTCCGAGATGCCGAGCATTCCAACCAAGGGAGTCCTTAGTTCGTGACTCATATTAGAAAGGAAGTTGGATTTAACTCGGTTCATAATTTCAGCTTTATCTTTTGCTTCTTTCAGTTGTCTTTCTATGTTTTTTCTTTCAGTAATGTCTTCTTGAACCGCCAGCAAATGCAGTATCTTGCCATCGGAATCTTTTACAGATGAGATCAAAGTTGATTCCCAATAAATCGATCCGTCTTTACGTTTATTCAAATGTTCACTTCGCCATTCTTTTCCGGCGTATAATGATTTCCATATTTCCTCAGAATCAATCTCCGTCTCCTTTTTGTCATTCAGAATCCTTAATGTTTTTCCAACTAATTCGTCTGTGGAAAAACCGGATATCCTTCTGAAACCATCATTCACATATTCAATACTGCCGGCAGAATCTGTAATAACAATAGACGCCGGACTTTGTTCGACTGCTTCTCTAAGTATCTGAAGTTGATCTTCAAAATGTTTACGCTCGGAAATGTTTCTTACCGATACCAACAGCCTATCAACCCCGGCAATGTTTACTTTAGCCATACTAACTTCGGCCCAGAAAAATTTCCCGCTGTTTGTTTTTGCCATCCACTCAAAAGTCTGGGGCCCCTCATCTCTAGCTTTGAACATCCATTCTGCTGCCTCTTTCTGAGAGTAAGGCGGGACACCTAAACTAATTTTACCAACTTCCGATTTTAGCGCTTCGTCACGTGTTAGTTCAAACATTTTTTCCATTGTGGAATTAACATCTAAGATTGCTCCGGTATATATATCGTGAATTAATATTGCGTCGCTCACGGAATTATATATCGTTCTAAACCTTTTTTCACTTTCCCTCAAAGCATTTTCTGCATTTTTACTTTCAGTTATATCTTTAACCGCACCATATATACCTATAAGCTTATTGTCTTTTTCATCCCAAATTGGCTGGGCAAAAACCCTAACCCAAAGTATTTTTCCATTCTTGCTAATCGTTCTCACTTCAGAAACAGCGTGTTTCTTTTCGAATAACAAATCCATGGTAGCATCATCTAAAGAGTAGTCTTCCGGATGCAATGCTGCTCGCCACCCGCCAATTTGTTTATATTCTTCTAAAGAATAGCCGGTCATTGAAGAAAAAGCTCCGCCTATCCAGTCGTGTACTAGTTTACCAGTGTTATCAAGGCGTGTAGTAAAGATATAATCGGAAGTAACTGAAGAAATTAACCTATGTCTTTCTTCGCTGATTCTTAATTCCTCTTCTGCTTTTATTCTAGCTTTAGATTCTTTTACAATTCCCCATGCTTTAAAAGTATAATAGGAAAGAAATACACCCAACCAGAAAAGAATAGAAAAAACAATAATTAGTTTTAGGGAAAAATAATAAAGCGGGGCACTTAATTCATCTTCGGAGGATAAGATAGCTAATGACCAGAAAGTGTTGTTTAACTTTATTGGTAGATAGTAAACAATTGCATTAAATTTTCCTACTTTCTTATCATCAAACTCTAAACTTGTTACCCCTTCCCTTCCCTTCATCATAAGCCTTGCTAAACTTTTGGCATCGGGAGAAGAGCCAGCAGTTTCAAAAGCTGATTTTCCGATATGACTCTTATTCATACAATAGAGTTCTACGCCTTCACTGCTTATCATCCAAGAGCGTGCTGAGTTACCAATTTTTATTTCTTCAAGTATCTCTTTTGCAATATTTTCGAAGTTAAGTAGGAATGCTATGCTTCCATCATAATTTCCATTCTTAAAAATAGGATAGTGAATTACAATCGCTTGAAACCCTTGAACTGCTTGAAACACATCGCTTATAACCGGTTGATGGTCAGCTAATATCTTAACCATATGTTTCTGTTTAGATATATCCGCACCTATAGATTTTGCATTGTATGGAATTGTAAAAGTGATTCTTCCATTTTTATCTGCTCTGGTTATACCGGCAATTTCATCTTTTAATACACGAAACAATCCTTCCAATTCAATCTGCCCTTCTTCATCCATACTTGTTACACTTTTATCTTTCGAGAGATAGTATAGAACACTGTTCCATTTATCAATCAATTCGAAAAAGCTTCTTGCGGCTTGTTTAGCATGTATCTTTTGATGGCTAACTATTTCGGTTACCTTACGTTCTCTCTCGGCTTCGTAAAAATAGAAGAATAGAAATGCAAGCAAAGCGAACATCGTAATAATAGTAATAACCCATTTGCGGTATTTCATGCTTCTACTCTTGTTGTAGTTTTTAGATTATAGGCAGTTTATTATCGAATTTATTTCGCACTTTTAAAAATAAACTTCAATCATTGAAAAACTTTGGAGTTGCACAAAGTGCTAATAAACTAGGATATTCTGCTTTTTAACATCACATTTAAAATCTTATAATGCAAGTCTAAGCTTGCAGTAATGTCCTGTTAACTTAAAAATATAATGAATATCCTTTCTCTGTGATTCTCTCTATTTGCTCTCTGTTTCTTTGTGATATTTCTATTTTTTTACACAGAGTGCCACAGAGGAGTCACTGAGTTACACCGAGATAAAACTTTTTGCGTAAAGCGAGTTATTATTTCTCTTTTCATCTTATCATTTATAAATTGATAATGCGTTTCTAAATATTTTAGCAATAAGTTGGAGTAAAGAAATTGAAACAGCGAACCCTTCCCCGTTTATTAGAAGAAAGCTCGGTAAAGTTTGCAAACAATGTTTTGATGTGGGAAAAGACTACAGACAAATACGTTGGAACAACTTATACCGAGATTAAAAATCTAGTTCACAAATTCGCCGCCGGATTGCTAAGTAAAGGTATCCAAAAAGGTGATCGTTTAGCGTTGATTTCAGAAGGAAGAAACCGGTGGGTTATTAGCGAACTCGGCATACTATACACGGGCGCAATCAATGTTCCCATTTCAACTAAGGTTGAAGAACTTTCAGATCTTAAATTCAGATTAGCTCATTCCGGCTGCAGAATGGTTGTAGTTTCGCAAAATCACTTAGAAAAGATTAGGAAGATTAAAAACGACTTGCCCGATTTGGAAAAGGTTATTTTGCTTGATCAACCAGAACAAATTGATTCCGATGAAATTTTGTTTGCTGACATTTTGAAAGAAGGGGAAAACTATTTATCCGACTCTAGAAAAAAATTAGATGAGCGCTGGCAATCAATTTCCGAAAATGATTACGCTAATATCTGTTACACTTCCGGCACCACAGCCGATCCTAAAGGAATAATTTTAACTCACCGTAATTATACTGCAAATGTTGAGCAGTCATCAAAACTGTTGTATGTACCGGAAAGTTATGTATCACTTTTAATGTTACCATGGGACCACGCTTTTGCTCACACAGCCGGCATTTATACTTTAATGATGAATGGTGCAAGCATGGCTTCCGTTCAGCAAGGTAAAACTCCAATGGAAACATTGAAGAATGTTCCGGTGAATATTAAGGAAATTCGTCCGAGTTTTTTACTTAGCGTTCCCGCTCTCGCAAAAAACTTTCGCAAGAATATTGAAAGTGGAGTGAGAGCCAAAGGAAAAGTTGCTGAAAAACTTTTAGAGAAAGCACTCAACACAGCTTATAAGTATAATGGACTCGGCTGGGATAAAGGAAAAGGATCAAGAAAGTTTTTGAAGCCGCTTTATATGCTTTATGATAAAATTCTCTTCAGCAAGATTAGAGAAAACTTTGGCGGAAGGTTGGAATTCTTCATAGGCGGCGGCGCTTTACTAGATATTGAATTACAGCACTTCTTCTACGCTATTGGAATTCCAATGCTGCAAGGTTATGGATTAACAGAAGCAGCTCCGGTAATTTCTGCCAACGTTCCCAAGAAGCATAAGCTCGGTTCATCCGGCGCTATTGTTGCCGATCTCGAAGTAAAAATTTGTGATTCCGATGGAAAAGAATTACCGATTGGAGAGAAAGGTGAAATTGTTGTTAAAGGTGAAAATGTAATGGTTGGTTATTGGAAAAATGAGCAAGCCACAAAAGAAACTATTAAAGATGGCTGGCTTTATTCCGGCGACTTAGGATATATGGACAACGATGGATTTCTTTACGTTCTTGGAAGATTTAAGAGTCTGCTCATTAGCGGCGATGGTGAGAAATATAGTCCGGAAGGAATTGAAGAAGCAATAACAGAACATTCCCCTTTCATAGATCAAGTAATGCTTTATAATAATCAATCACCTTATACAGTTGCTTTGATAGTTCCTAACAAAGAAGCATTACTACGCTGGGCAAAAGAAAACAAGACTAATCAGCAAACCGCAGAAGGACAGAAAGCAATACTAGAATTGCTGGAAAGTGAAGTAAACAAATTCAAAACCGGTGGCGAACTGGAAGGACAATTCCCGGAACGCTGGATACCAAGCGCTATCGCAATTCTTGGAGAAGGTTTTACAGAACAAAATAAATTTATGAACAGCACTCTAAAAATTGTACGCGGGAAAATTACCGAGTTCTACAAAAACAGAATTGATTTTATGTTTACTGCCGAAGGTAAAGATGTATGCAATCATCAGAACATGACGATTGTGAGCAGACTGTGATCGAGTGTAGAACGCCCGCCTTGCCTTGCGGCAACGCGAGGCAGGAAGAACGTAGAGTGAAAAGTTGAAAAAGAGGAAACTTTATGAGTGAACAAAACATACCGTTTCAAGTAATTGATTGGGATACTATTTCCAAAACCGAACACAAAGGTGAACCCGGAATTGCATTCTGGCAAACACTTCAACTGCCCGGCTTAAGAATTAGAATAGTTGAATATTCCGCCGGATACTTGGCAGATCACTGGTGCAAAAAAGGTCACATCGTACATTGCCTAGAAGGTGGAGTAACTACCGAACAAGAAACTGGTGAGAAATTTTTGCTAAAAGAAGGAATGACTTATGTTGTTTCCGATGAGCTAAGTTCTCACCGTTCGATAAGCGAAAATGGAGTTAAACTTTTAATTGTCGATGGAGATTTTCTGAAATTGAAATGAGCTGATCAATCTTAATACTTGTATTTACCAAGTATTCGGTTTAGTAAAGTTTGTGTTTGGTATTTGATCGGGTAACTGAGATATTTTCAAGATGCCCGTTCTAATTCTTTTGATAAAATCCGCGTGCTTCATGAGTTCTTTTGAAGGATGACCTTCGCCAGGCATAATTAATCCAACTTTCTTTGTTGGGTGATAAA
>CAZEDR010000117.1:0-9435 GCA_964510975.1 uncultured Melioribacter sp.
AAAAAGTTGAATTATATTCTCTTTAGCGAAAAGCTAAAAGCAAAATGCATTGCTACTGGAGTTGATGAAGAAAACATTAAGGTATTTCCGTTCGTGATCAATTCCAAATTTTCTACTGTTAATGAGGATGTTAATCTTCAATCGCTTAAAGCGAAGCATGGTTTTGGCAATGGGAAAATTGTTTTGCTTCTGGGCGGAGCTGATGGAATACGGAATGCTAAGAAAATTGTAAAGGCTATTGTTGAAAAATCGAGCACTTATGAGATTGCCGTTGTTTGCGGTAAGAACACAAGTTTATTTGCTAAGTTGACGCGATTAAAAAGTGAGTTGAATCTTGATTCACTAAAGGTTTTCGGATTTGTCGATTTTGTTTATGAGCTTATAAATGTTTCGGATGTAGTTATAACAAAGTGCGGGGCTTCAACAATTTCAGAAATATTGCTGTCGGGTAAAATTCCTTTCATCAACAGATATTTATGGGAACAAGAAAAAGGTAACGTGGAGTTTGTTGTAGAAAATGAATTCGGGATTTATGAAAAAGATATAAATAAACTGGCCTCTAATATAGATGAGCTGCTCTGCGACGAGAAAAAAGCAGCAAAATATCTAAGCAATATTAAATCTGCCGGTTTACGAAACGGATTAGAAGAAGTAGCGGGATATATAAAAAGGCTGCTTGAGCCTTAGATAGTATGCGAGCTTTCGGGTTGTTCGATAGGAACTATGTAATCATAATTCTTGTAGGAAATTTTGAGTATGGTATGCAACTCATCTCGTATCGTGAGGAATGATTCTCCAATGGTTTCAATTATACCAACAAAACACTGATTGGTGTTTTCTTCCGGTAATGGGAAAATGTACTTAACTTTAATTCCAACTGACAATTCCATCATACACCTTTTGGTTTACAATAAAAGTAGAATAGTAATAATAACCGCTATTTACGCGTTGGGAGTTTTTGCGAGGGAACTTGCGACTAAATATACACTTTGTAATCGGATTTATACAGAAAGAATCCGCAACCAGCTTTAATAATGTTTAGTGATAAAGCTTATATGTCTTTCTTTCCAAGTCGGCTAAAGCTAGTTTGTAATCAATAATTGCGCTCAAGTTGTTCATCTTAGAGTCGGTAAGCTTCAATTGCATTTGTGATAAATTGAAACTGGTAATGTGGCCGGATTTAAATCGCTCCAGACTGATGGAATAACTCTGCTCGGCAATCTCTACACCTTTCTTTAATATTTCTACTCTTGCTTTGGAAGAATTAAGCCGGTTAATTGCAGAAGTAACTTCCTTCTCAATTTGTTTTTTCAAATTCTGCTGGAACAACTCGGTCATTTTGTAATCTGCATAAGCGGCTTCAACGGCATAACTATTTTTTCCCCAATCTAAGATCGGAACATAAACCGTCATGGTTACGCTTCGCGAATCGGCAAAGTTGTTAAATATGCTGTCAAACTTGTTATCGTTTTTATTTATGCCATAGTTTGCATTTAATTCGGCTTTGATTGTTCTACGTGAATCGACTTCGTCGATATTCAATTTGCCAAGTTCAAGGTCGGCTTCGGAATTAAGAAGTTCCGGGCGGTTGTTTAAAGCTGATTTAACAGCGTCGTCAATATTTAATTCCAGCGGAGAATATTCCAGCTGAACGGAAATATCAATTTCCTCGTTGATGTTAAGCCCAATCAATAGTTTGAAATCGTTCTTAGCTTCTTCATAAATCTGCTTTACGTTTAACAACTCATTCTTGCTGGCAGCATAATCAACTTCAAGCTGCAAAGCTTCTACTTCGGCTATCAATCCAGCCTTAAACTTGTTCATCGCTGTTGTATATGAGTCTTCCGTTTGCTTTACTTTCTCTTCGGTTATCTCAACACTTTTTTTCGCTTTATAAAGATTGTAGAATGAAGCTGTCACATTATAAATTATTTCCCGCTCCGCTCTCGAATAATTTCGCTTTGTTTTTTCCAGATTTATCTCGGCACGTTCCAAGTTTCCCAACTGAGAATTAAAAGTGAACAAAGGCTGATTCAATCGTATGCTGAGGTTAGAAAAATAATCCCGTGTAGTTCCGGACATGTCGGCAAACTGATCGCGGCCAAAAATAGAGCTAACAATAGAAACAGTTCCGTTTGTAAACAAGATCGGCTGATTTATCGAAAGCCTACCTTCAACTGTTGTATTGCCAACAGTGAAGAATTGTTCTGTTCCAGTTAGCGGATTAAATTGACTTGAGAGACTTCTGCTATACCTTGGAATGTCAAACTCAAAATCTACCGAAGAGCGCAACCCCATTTTAATAGACTCTAAATTCTTTTGAGAGCTGATTAGAGTTTGCTCGGCGGATTTAATACTGTAGCTTTCATTTAGAGCAGTAGATATTGCTTCATCAAGCGTTAATGTTTTTTGTGCATCTATACGAAAAGAAAGGGAGAGTAGTAAAATCACCGCTAAGAAAACTTTTTTCATCTTTACACCATCAGAATTGATTAATGAAGAACTATATTTTTAATTACCGCCATTTAGGTGAATAATTTATTCGTAACGCAAGGATTCAATTGGATCTTTCTCCGCCGCTTTTTTAGCCGGATAAATTCCAAAAACAAGTCCCACGCCAACCGAAACAAAAAACGCGAGTATAACAGAATATGGGGTTATGATAGTTCTCCATTCTGCGTACCCCGTAATTGCAGACGTTAAAATGAAGCCGGTAATTATTCCCAAGACTCCACCTAAAATACTTATTGTCATTGCTTCATACATAAATTGATAAAGGATGTGTTTCTTAGTAGCGCCAATCGCGCGGCGTATTCCAATCTCTCTGGTTCTTTCTAAAATGTTGGCTAGCATAATATTCATGATTCCGATTCCGCCCACTAACAGAGAGATTCCCGCTATTGCACCCATTACTACGTTGAAAATTTTTTGTGTTTTTTGTTTCTGCTCAAGAAGCTGTTCGGGAACAACAACTTCAAAATCGGGAACTCCGTAATGACGTCTTTCAAGTATTCGGCTTGTCAACGCTCCGGCAGCTGAAACCGAAACATCTTTCTTGATCTTAACTGTAATTTGATTAATAGAAGTGCGGTCATAGTTCTGGGCTACATTTCCGCCGCCGAAAAACACAGCCATATTTCCTAGACTGAATACACCGGAACTCGGCGGAACATATTTTTTCATTTTATAAATCATGGTGGTGATTGGAATGTACATGTCTTCGTTGAAATCCCGCAATCCTAAATTCTCAATACCGGATGAAGAAATGTTTTTGGAAGCCATTACTCCAATTACTTTGAACCAGAGGTCGTTCACTTTTATTTCTTTTCCAACCGGGTTTTCGAATTTGAAGAGTTTTTCTTTTATGCCGTAACCAATTACACAGACGTTGGAATAATTTTCAACATGACTTTGCTTAAAAAATTCTCCGGACGAAACTTGAGAATTGTATATGGAAGGATAATCCGGAGAAACACCAATTACTTTTACTTCTATAATGTTGGATTTGTAAAGGATCTGATTTATAGATTCTCTCTGCGGAGATACAACTTCTACATATGGATTTATATCTTTGATCGCGAGTGCGTCTTTTAGATTCAAGCCGGGTGAGAACATCGCTTTCGATTTATTTCCTTTAAGCGAAACTGTTTTAGTATTTACAATAATATTGTTGGTTCCCATCAACTCAATTTGCTCTAATGTTTCTTGCCGGGCGCCTTCGCCTATTGAAAGCATTGCTATTACTGCCCCAACGCCGAAAATAATTCCGAGCATTGTAAGAGCTGTACGCATTTTGTTAGCTTTAAGCTCCTTTATGCCTATTAAAAAATTTTCCATTTCTTTCATGGCTATTTCCCTTTGCCGGGCATAGCCATGTTTTTTTCTTCTGAAGCGGGTGTAGAATTTTTGGGCTCAATAGTTGGATCTAATAGTGCAACTTCATCGCCGGAAGCCACTCCTTTCTTAACAACGATATAATCTTCTCCTTTTTCACCTAACTCAACTTCGTGTGGATCATATCCCGAACCGTTTTTTACATAGACGATTTTTTTACCATCTTTTTCAAAAACAGCTTCTTGAGGAATAAATAGAACGTTAGGAATTTCATTAATAATGATTTTGTTGCTTGTGGTCATGCCCGGTTTTAATATTTCGGAATGAGCTTTGATCGAGACTAACACTTCAAAAACTTTTATGTTTGATTCCTGGTCCTTGTTTCTTCCAATTGATGCAACATCGGAAACTGCACCAACAAAACTTGAATCTTGGAAAGCATCCAGTTTTACAATTACTTTTTTCCCGTTCGAAATTTTACTTACATCTACTTCGTTGATATTTGTTTTGCTTTCCATCGAAGAAAGATCCGGCAGTGTGGCAATCTCGGCACCGCCCCATGGTGAATCGCCTATTGCAAATTTTCTTCCTTGATTTGACCAATTGCTTCCGTAAACCACAAGTCCTTCCGAAGGAGCTTTAAGGGTGAGTTGATCCAAATCTTTTTGCGCTTTATCAAGATCGTTTTGCCGTTGCTTAATTTGCACAACCATCATATCCATTTCGGATTTATGGATTATCTTTTTCGATTGAAATTCTTGTTTCGTTTGCTCATAACTTAAGCGGTTCTTTTCATGTTCAAGCTTGCTCTGCTGTTGAATGGCTTGGGCTTCAAATTTTACCTGATCTAGCTTCAGCTTGGAAAGTTCGAAGCTTAGTTCTGCGCTTTTAAGTTGAGATTCCATTTGCGCCATTGCCGCCATTTGATTTGCTACCAATTTTTCTTTGTCGGAATTGGCAATTTCCAGCGCTGCTTCTGCACCTTTAAAAGTTGCAATAGCTTCCGATGGATCGAACGAGCAGACGATATCGCCCGGCTTCACATATGTTCCTTCCGGAATCAAGTAAACGATCTTGATGTTTCCTCTAATTCTAGGCGCCAGAATCGAAAGAGAATTCTTTGCTCTTAGTTCACCGCTTTCCGTTATGGTTACAAGAAAATTATTTCTTTGAACCTTGTAAGTCGGAATGTCAGTCCGGGCTTTTGTAAGGGATGTAGAAAAGACTATTGCTAAAATTATTATCAGTAATAAAATTCCTCCAAGAACGTATTTGTTCTTTAGAGGTTTGGGGAGTTTTAGCTTTTCTAGCTTTTTGTCTAAACCCGATGAGTAATGAATTAATTTTTGTGTGAAATTGGTTCTAATGGATACAGCGCTAGGTGCCCCGTTTTTCATGTACGATTCCAATAATTTTTATAGAGTTTAACTTTGATGAGTAATAATATTTCGGTTTTAATTTATATTATTTATTAACAATAAGAAACGGATAAATTTTTGTTGCATGGCTAGACAGCTTTTTTCAAGAAATAAAATGTTCTTTATTAAAATTCATTTTTGAATTAATAACTCCGGGTTGTAAAGAATTCGGATAGAATAAAAAAAACCCAAGTGTGGGGGGAGCACTTGGGTCGTGAGCGTTAATAACATTGCTGCTATTAAACTCAATTCAAAAATAAAATATTTTGAAATACCTGTCAACATATTTTTAAAGTTCCCCTCACTTTTTTATTCTAAAAATCAAAATCAATGGAATTCTATCAATTAGTTTTGAAAGAATGCTTATTTGTAGGAAAGACCGATATAAGCTTTGCCTAAATCTGAAAGTTCGCCATCATTTGGAGTAAATAAGTAGGAAAAATGACTATCCGGGAAAGTACCTCTTCCGTAAAACCAAGCATAGCGGAAAATATCATCCCGGTTTTCGCAAATACCAACCATCTGCTTCATTTGCTCTATTTGCTTAGCGTAAGAATTTATTTGGGAGTTCCAGTTAGCCATTTCGGTAATCCATATCTTCTTGTTGTACTTTTTTAATCTATCCAACTGTTCATTTAAACCGTAATCATACCAGTGGAACGCTAGGTAATCGATTCTCGGCTCCCTTCCATTATTAGCAGATTTATAAGAAAGATAAAATGCATCCAGCCAAACAACAGGATCGGAATAGTTTGTCATTGTTCCCCAGGTCATTGCCGGTCCAACAAGATAAACTACTTTGCCGGAAGCTTCTAATTCGCTTACAAGCTGCTCGTAGCGAAGCCAATCACTTGCAGCCTGAACCGGAGTTCTATTTGCTTGATCGGTTAAATTCGGTTCATTCATAACTAGTAGATATTTCACTTCTGGATGTTTAGTGAAATAGTTTTTGATTATTGCCATATCGGTTGAACTTGTATTCCCTCCCCAGAGCATTGGTACGAAATCCATTTGGTAGTCTTTGTTAAAATTTGTCGGAGCTTTTGCATTGCTACTTGTTCCCCAATTATACCACCAGCTAACGCTCGAAGACAAGGCTTCAAAATCTTTAACTGAAGAAAGATCAAATGCGATTCCCCGCTTCGAACTTTTCTTAATAGTTTGGGTTTCATTAGTATCTGTTGGTGTAGATTCTTCTTTACAGCTGAATACAATAAACACCATAATAAATAGGAAGAGCAGTTTTTTAATTGGCATTGGTTTTCTCCGCAATGAGTATTTTGTTTTGCACAGCTAAAATACTTTTTTTTGATTTCTTCGTTACTGATAATATTGTTGAGATTAAAAAACTTTAGACTTAGTTTCGAATTAACTTTCTGTAAAACGAATTATTGCTTCACAATTTCATACATAAAGAGAGTAATCGATGAAAGATTATTTTGATTTCAAATCTCTAAACACCAATCTGAAAACAGAAGTACTTGCCGGGATTACAACTTTTTTAGCAACAATGTACATCATTGTTGTTAATCCGGCTATGATTTCTCAAACCGGAATGCCATTCAGCGGAGTTTTGACTGCAACGGTATTGGTCAGCGCGTTCAGTAGTATAGCAATGGGTGTTTATGCAAAAAACCCTATTGTTATTGCACCGGGAATGGGAATAAACGCATTCTTTACATACTCCGTTGTACTTGGAATGGGCGTAAAATGGGAGGTTGCGCTAGGCACGGTTTTCTGGTCGGGAATTATTTTTCTATTGCTTTCGGTCTTTAATATTCGCGTGATGATTTTGAATGCGATTCCAAGACAACTCCGCTACGCAATTTCTGCTGGACTCGGATTGTTTATCACATTCGTTGGTTTTGCAAACGCAAAATTTATTGTTGCTAATCCGGCAACATTAGTAAGCATTGCCAAATTTAATCCCATCATAATAACATTTCTTATCGGGCTAATTATTACTTCTCTTCTCGTGATAAAGAGAATTAAGGGCGCTTTGATATTGGGAATTGTTTTTACGACTTTACTAGCAATTCCGATTGGAAGATTTTATGGCGATGCTTCTGCTTTTAATTTTGGAATTCCAACCCTAGTAACTTGGCAAGGATTGTTTTCGTTACCCGACTTTAGTTTGATGTTCAAACTCGACATTGTGAACTCGCTAAAGTTTTCTTTATTCCCAGTAATCTTTGCATTCCTATTTACAGATATGTTCGATTCACTTTCAACTTTTATCGGAGTTGCGGAAGCAGCCGATTTAGTAGATGAAAATGGTGAACCAAGAAGAGTGAAGGAATCTCTAATTGCAGATGCGTTCTCTACAACAATTTCCGGTTTGTTTGGCACAAGTTCCGGTACGGCGTATGTTGAATCTGCTACTGGAGTTGAAGAAGGCGGAAGAACTGGATTAACGGCAATAGTTGCCGGTCTTCTATTTCTACCATTCATGTTCATTTCGCCTCTGCTTTCTGTCGTTCCCGCAATTGCAACGGCGCCCGCATTAATACTTGTAGGCGTATTTATGATGAAGCCGGTTATAAAAATAAATTGGAATCGGCTTGATGACGCAATACCAGCTTTTTTCGGAATGATTTTAATTCCGCTTACTTATTCAATCACTCATGGAATAATCTGGGGATTTATTTCATGGACGATAATAAAGTTAGTACTCGGCAAGAAAGAGGAGGTAAGCTGGATGCTGATATTAATTGATGTTTTAGCAATAGCCGCTTTGTTAATCTAAATTAAATCCCGCCGACTGGCGGGATTTTCATTTCAATCTCAAAAAACACTTTCTTATTTTCCCCGCCAATAATTAAATAACGATGGACCTTTTATGAAGAAGTTTCAAATTCTAATTTTACTTTTATTCAGCTCACTTTCATTTACTTACGGGCAAAGTCAACTCGCAATTCAAAATTCGGGATTTGAAGACTCAGATACTGCGTGGAAGATTTCCGGTAATGGAAAAATTTCTTTTGATGCTTCGTTAGTTAAAAGCGGCAACAGAAGCATTGTAATAGAGCATGTGCAAGAAAACAAAACTGTTCTTACTTCCTCCGAGGTAATTCTTAAAGTTGGCCATATATATAGATTAAGTGTCTGGGCAAAAACTGAAGCTGTTTTCTCTAACAATTACGATCAATATCCAACTCCGGTTGCAGCCTGCGCTACAATGGAGTCTTTTCCATTTACAAACAACTCTCCGGCCATCGGCGCAACAACCGATTGGAAAAAGTTAGAAGTAATGTTTGTTGCAATTAAATCAAAAGACAAAGTCTGCTTAAACTTTGGCTACAATGGAAACGCAAGAGGAAAGGTTTGGTATGATGACGTTAATCTTGAAGAAGTAACAGATATCTCACAATATATTCCTCTGGAAACGGTACGCTGGAGTGGTCCCGCATTTCGTTATGAAGATAAGGGCTGGATATTTGTTCACTTAGAAGGAAAGCCATATCAGCGAGGATATCAATATGGTTACTTAGTAGCTGATGAAATAAAAACATTCATAGAGAAATTAGCTGTTAGTTCAAATGCGAGCGATCCGGCTGCGGCTTGGCGTCAAAGCCGATTCGGAACAGACGCAATGTTTCTTCGTAAATATGATGAAGAATATTTAACCGAGATGAAAGGAATTGCAGACGGTGCGGCAAAAGCCGGCGCAAAAATATTTGATCGCGCAGTAGATTTTCTAGATATTGTTGCAATCAATTCTGCAATAGATCTTGATTATGTGCAAGGCGCGCTTGGGGTTACTCCAAATCCATTAACGGGAAAATCTTTTCTTGCAAATGAAGACGAATTAAATATCCCGGAAAAACTTCATAAGTGTTCTTCTTTTCTTGCAAATAATTCAGCAACAAAAGATGGAAAAATTGTTTTTGGTCAGTTGTTTATGTGGGGCGGATACACAGGCTACCACTGGAATGTAATTGTTGATGTTGTTCCATCGGAAGGAAATAGATTGGTTTATCAAACTTACCCCGGGGGAATTCATTCCGGCTCCGACTTCTATATTAATTCTGCCGGCATAATGATTGGCGAAACTACCGTACAGCAGACGCCTTATAACGAAAACGGAACACCGCAAGCAAATAGAATACGCAAAGCAGCGCAGTATGCAAATTCGTTTGACGATGTTGTTAAAATAATGACGACAAAAAATAACGGCATGTAT
>CAZEDR010000118.1:0-9419 GCA_964510975.1 uncultured Melioribacter sp.
TCGATTTAGAAAAATAATAGAATTTTTTCATAGCTTTTAGAGGTGCGAAGATAACAAATCAGTATAGTGGTGTCAAGGATTTATTAGCTTATTTCCTCACTCAAAATCATGCTCAAAATAGTTAACAGATCTGCTTAAACTATTGGTTTTTTGCTGAATTTTGTTGCTAATTCGCTCTTGAAGAACTTTTGCTGCATCATAGCCATAATGTTTTAATAAGTAATTAAGAGCAATTATTTCGGAAACTACTGTAATGTTCTTACCGGGTAGAATAGGAAGTTTTACGTATGGCATTTCGATATCCATTACATTAATTGTGCTGGAATCAAGACCAGTGCGAGTGTAGTCTGAATCGGCATTCCAAATCTCTAGCTCAATAATTATTTCAAGTCTCTTTTGGTAACGAATTGCCCGCACACCAAACATGCTTCTGATGTCTAATATTCCTATACCTCTAATTTCCATGAAGTGCTTAACCAATTCGGTACCGGAACCCATCAAGATACCTTCCCCTTTTTTGGTGAGAATCACTACATCATCAGCAACTAGTCTATGACCTCTTTCTACTAGGTCCAACGCTACTTCACTTTTCCCAATACCGGACTTGCCTACGAAAAGCATTCCAACTCCGTAGACATCTACGAAAGATCCATGCAGAGAAAGTCTTGGAGAAAATTGATCATCTAGGAAATCTGAAATTAGATAAGCTAATTTGGTCGTTTCAAACTTGGAAATGAAAAGAGGTACTTCATATTTATTAGCAAGTTCAATCATTTCATCCGGAACGTGATTATCGTTTGTAACAATTGCACAAGGGATGTTATACTTAAAAATTCTTTCGATAGAATTAATTCTCTCCTCGAGAGATAAGTCTTCCAGATACTTCATTTCAGTATTGCCAAAGACTTGAACCCTACTGAATGAAAACAAATCCATAAACCCGGCTAATGGCAGACCGGGTCTATGTAAATTTTGATCTAGAATTCTTCTTTCAAGACTAACTTGTTCATTTAGATGTCTGAGCTTGAATTTCTCTTTAGTAATGTTGAAAAAGAACTCAACCGAAATACTTTCTTTTTTAGAGATATTTTTTTCATCAATCTTCATCAACTACTACCTTAACTTTTGGCTCTGCTTTTTTTCTTACTTGTTTTTTTGTTTTCACTTTAACGAGCTGTTTAATAATCTTGTCTATTGCCATTGTTGCTGATTTCTCGAATTCAGAACTGGAAACTGAAACCGTTATTGTATGTCCCGGTAATTTCACAATAATTTCTGCGGTTTTTATACTATCCTTTACGTGTGTAAAGCTTAATACTATGTTGCAATCCATAATTTGATCATTGAATCTCTCCAATGATTTTACTTCATCTCTAATGAAGGTTTTAAGGGAATCTTTTGCTTTGAACTTGCGGGATGTTATTCTGATATTCATAGCTACTCCTTAGGATTTTGGATGGGCTTTTTTATATGTCTTTTTCAACCGCTCTATACTTACATGTGTATAAATCTGAGTGGTTGATAAATTTTCATGACCTAATATTTCTTTTACTGCCATTAAGTCTGCCTCATTATCTAACATATGCGTTGCTGCGCTATGCCTTAAAATGTGCGGGCTTTTCTTATCAATATCCGAGACTTTACCAATATACTTTTTTACCAAATAATAAACTTCAAATCGATCAATTCTTTTTTCGTTGCATAAAAATAGTGGCCTATCATAGCTCATATTTTCTAACGTTTTAAGATACTCTTGAACAACTATTTTGGATTTAGAGCCAAGCGGTACAATCCTAGTTTTTGAACCTTTACCTAAAACTCTTATACTGGAATTAGTGAGATCCAGACTGCCAATATTTAAGGAACATAATTCCGAAACACGAAATGCACAACCGTATAATAACTCAAAAATTGCTTTAATTCTCTTGGCTTCAACAACCGTATTTTCTTTACTTATGAAGTTATAAATTTCTAGAAAAGAATCAAGGCTGATTGTCTCTGGAAGTTTTCTTTTTGTTTTAGGGTTCGGAATCTTAGAAATTGGATTTGTATCAATCATCTCGTTTCTAATCGCAAAATCGAACAATTTGCGCAAAGCCGAAAGTTTCCTAGACACTGTAGTTTTTTCAACTTCGCTAGAGCTTAAATGAATTACAAATTGGCGAATTGTTCGTTCAACAACTTTGTCGATGGTAGAGATATCTCGTGATTTACAAAATCCAATAAACTCATTCACATCTCGAGTATAAGCTTGCAGAGTATTTTCTGAAGCTCTGTTTACACCGGAAAGTTCGGTGAGCATTTCAGCAGCAGCAATATTTAATTCAAGCTGCTTCATATTTTGCCCGGTTAGTTTAATACTCTTCTTCGGAAGATTCTACTGGTTCTTCTTGATCTTCTTCTTTCGGCTTCGGCATAGTCCAGCTTGCATAATCGCAATCGGGATATTTGTTGCAGCCGTAGAATATTTTTCCTCGCTTGGTTCTACGCGTAATCACTTCACCTTCCTTACATTTTGGACAAGACATTCCAAGCGTTATAACTTTTGTAAAATCACAATCCGGATATTTTTCACAACCGATAAACTTACCAAATTTACCCTCGCGAAAAACAGTTTTGCTTTCGCATTTGGGGCAAGTTTCGCCAGTATATTCCGGTTCATTGCTGCCGCCGGCAATTTCTTTAAGTGACTTTATGTTTTTGCATTCCGGATAATTATTGCAAGCAAAGTATTTCCCGAAACGGCCAATTTTAAGATCGAGTTCACCGCCACACTTTTCGCAAATAATTTTTTCAAGATTAGCTTCAACTTCGGTTAAATCTTTTATGAAGGGTCCGTAAAAATCATTAAGAACTCTTAAGTAATCGGTCTCGCCATTAGCTATAAGATCAAGTTCATCTTCCATTTGCGCGGTGAAATTGACATTAATAATATCCGGGAAATTCTTTGCGAGAACCGTATTTACCTTTTTGCCAAGCTGCGTTGGGAAAATTTTTCTGTCTTGTTGCTCTACATATCTTCTATCTACAATAGTACCAATTATCATTGCATAAGTACTTGGTCGCCCAATGCCGTTACTTTCAAGCTCTTTAATAAGAGTACTTTCTGTAAATCTTGCCGGTGGTTTAGTGAAATGTTGATTTGGCGTTAATTCCTTCAAATTCATTTTTTGTTTTACTTCTAAACCGGCCGGAATCAATCCGCCATTCTCACCTTTTTCAGAATTATCGTCAGATGTCTCTTCATAAAGAACTTGGAAGCCATCAAACAAAATTGTTGTGCCGGAAGCGCGGAATGTATATTCATCAGCAGAAACATTCACAGATGTTGTTTCTAATCTAGCGGATTCCATCTGACAAGCAATGAATCTTTTCCAAATTAAATCATACAATTTGAATTGTGGTTCATCCAAATATTCTTTAACAAAATCCGGTGTGTACTTTAGTGATGTAGGACGGATAGCTTCGTGCGCGTCTTGAACATTCTTTTTATTTTTTTGTTCGAATGTTCTCACTTTCTCCGGCAAATACTGTTCTCCATATTTTTCTTTAATGAAATTGCGTGTATCAGTAACTATATCATCGCTTAAACGTGTCGAGTCTGTTCTCATGTATGTAATTAAACCGGTTGTGCCTTCGCTGCCTAGTTCAACTCCTTCATATAACTGCTGAGCGAGCATCATAGTACGACGAGGACGCATTCTGAGCTTTCTTGATGATTCAACTTGAAGAGAACTTGTAATGAATGGCGGAGAAGGATTCTTTCTGCTTTCCTTCTTAGAAATATCACTTATTGTATAATTCGATTTGGCTTTTAGAATATCGAATATTTTATTAGCAATTTCTCCGGTCGATATAGCGAAATTTGTTTTGAAAAATTCGTCCCAATCTTCTTGAGTCATCTGAGGTTTGGGAGGAAGTTTTATTTGTTTACCATTCACTTCATAAAGCTTAGCACTGAACTCATCCCCTTTTTCAGTTTTAAAGATTGCAACCAATGACCAATATTCTGTTGGAATGAATCGTTCAATTTCTTCTTCTCTTTCGCAAATCAATCTTAATGCAACAGACTGAACTCTTCCGGCAGATAAAGAACCACCAGAGGAATCCAAAACCGCACGCCATAAAAATGGACTTACTTTGTAACCAATGATTCTATCCATCACCCTACGAGCACGCTGAGAAATAACTAAGTGGCTGTCAATTTTAATAGGGTTTTTTAATGCTTCGTTTACCGCTTTCTTTGTGATTTCGTTAAACAAAACGCGTTCAATTTTTTCATGCTGTTTAACATCTAGAATATCAACTACATCTTGCGCAATCGCTTCCCCTTCACGGTCAGGATCTGTTGCCACATATATTTTATTGGATTTAGCTGCAAGCGAGCGAATTTTCTTTATAACATCTCCCTTGCCGCGAATATTTAGCAAGGTTGGTGTAAATCCATTTTCTACATCAATACCAAGTTTTGTCTTTGGAAGATTGCGGATATGTCCAATGGTAGCTTCAACTACGTAACTTTTCCCAACATATTTATTAATCGTCTTCGCTTTGGAAGGCGATTCTACAAGAATTAAATCTTTTCCCATTAAGTGCCTTTAATTAACAGTATCGGAAGAGTATAAAAGAAATCTGCTGCCAGGCAGCAATTCACTATCAAAATCAACCAACGATAAAAGAATTATCCAGTTAATTTCTTTGCGTGTAACTCTTAGTTCCGGAAATAAAGATATTTGACTAAGTATTGCTTCAAGGTTAGATGAATCTAACAATCCAACATTCATAAGGTGAAGAAGATAATTGTAATTTTCAACTCCAATAAAATTAATTTCATCTTCGGATAAAAACCTCGTACTTTTTTGACTGAACTTAGTATTTAATTTTCTGATACTAGTTCTTAGTAATATTTTATCATAAACCAACGAAAAAGCTGCGCTTAAAAGTTTCTCATCATATTTCTTACTTTTAATCAAACGCTTACTAACTTCTTCAATAGAAGCATTGTTGTTTAGCCCTTCTAAAATTTTTGCCAAAACATCAACAATTTTGGAAGTCATTTCTTAAGGAGTCCTTTTGTAAATCTGTTGTACTTTTCAGTTAATTCATTTTCAATCTGTTTCATTTTTCTTTTCTTAGAAGCGGTAGTATCATCATAACCTAACAAGTGTAATATACCGTGAATAATCAATCTTCCCAATTCATTATCGGGAGATACTTCATACTTTTTAGAATTTTCGATTGCTTCCGGCACAGAAATAAAAATTTCGGCGTCTAATGTATGGTTTTCATCAGAATAATTAAAGGTGATTATATCAGTTGGATGATGATGATCCAAATGTGCTTTATTTATTTCTACAATAGTCTCAGTTCCAACAAAGTTGAATTCAAGCGATTCAATTTCAAATTCTAACTCTGCTTGCAATTTCAGAACAAGCGTATCAACTATTTTCTTTTCAAGTCTAATTCCCTTTTCCGAAAATAACTTAATGTTCTTCATTTGGATTCCATTTTGTTAATAAATTCAATAAGCGAAGAAACTGTAGTTTCAGTGTACTTCACATATCGTTCTGCAGAATTTTCAAACTCACGAAGTTCATCTTTAGAAAGATCGCGTACAATTTTAGCCGGAACTCCAGCAACCAATTTACCGGATGGGACAATGTAGCCGGGTCTAACTACAGATCCGGCGGCAACCATAGAATTCTCTTCAACTACAGCTCCATCAAGCACAACTGCATTCATTCCTATTAGACAAGAATCTTTCAGCACACAGCCATGTAGAGTAACGCTATGTCCAATCGTAACTTTATTTCCAATAATTAAAGGATATTTCTTGTTAGTTACATGAAGCATTGAACAATCTTGCACATTAGTTTTTTCACCGATGCGAATATAGTTTACATCGCCTCTTACTACAGTATTGTACCAGACAGAAGAATCTTTACCAATAATTACATCACCAATTATCTTAGAACCCGACGCAAGGAAAACAGTTTCATCCAAATTTGGAAAAGTATTTTCATACGGTAGAAGTTTAACTTCATTACCATACTTGTTAGCCTTCTCTATTTTTTCAGAACTAATCATACTACTTTGGCAAACCTTTCATCTGTTCGGCTTCCTTAAAAAGGCTAATCGCTTTTTTGAACTGCCTGTCGTTATTTAAGAGGCTTAAATACCAACCATCATTTTTGAAAATATCGCGAGCAACAAAAGCTTTCAACCTATATCTGATAGCTTCCTTATCAGAAGAATATCCTTTCTCGTCATATTTTACTTTCAGTTTAGTTGCATACTGAACAAACTGATTCATCATCTGGTCTGTGATACTAAAATTTGAATTAAATGTTTTCAGATTATTAGCATAACTTTTTCGAACTGATTCGCCGTTCTTATCCATCCATTCACGAATAAACTTATAGTAAATATTATTTTTTCTAAGCTCGTAAGAATAATTGGATATCTTTCCGGCATCTACAATATAATCTGGTGTAATTCCGCCACCGCCGTAAACGATTCTTCCAGCATTGGTTTTGTATTTTGGTTTAGCAGAGTCTTTTTCGGCAGTATGATTAATATTATTACTATCTGTTTCTTCTCTACCTAAAATCTCTTCATAATATTTTCGTTTGTCTTTATAGTTCCTCTGAATCTCACGCCCGCTTGGTGTATAGTATTTGGCAATAGTTATTCTTACAGCAGAACCATCGGATAATTCCACCGGGCGCTGAACCAACCCTTTGCCAAAGGTGGTTTCACCTACAATTAATCCGCGGTCCCAATCTTGAATCGCTCCGCTAACAATTTCTGATGCTGAAGCAGTACCACCATTAACTAATACTATCAATGGGATTTTTTCGTATGGATAAGCTTTGCTTGCTCTGTACTCTTCGTTAAATCTTTCGTTGCGAGACTTTGTATATACAATCATCTTTTCATCATTCAAGAAAATATCGGCAATCATATAAGCTTGATTAAGATAACCGCCCGGATTATTTCTTAAATCAACAACAAGGCGTTTCATTCCTTGCGCAGAAAGTTTCTTCAATGCTTCAACTGTCTCTTCAGTTGTAGTCTCTGCAAATCTAGTAATGTTTATATAACCGGTTTCATTATCCGTCATTATCGCTGTATCAACGGAGTAAAGATTTATTTTGTCTCGAATAACTTTGTAATCAGAAACTGTCTTTAGCGAAGGACGATAAATCGAAAGAATAACTTGTGAACCTTTCTTCCCTCTAAGTTTCTTAATAACTTGATCGCTCTTCCACTTAACGCAATCTTTACCATCAATTTTAACAATGCGATCACCGGACATAATTCCAACTGCTTCGCTCGGGCCACTCGTAATAGGCGAAACAACAGTTATTGTGTCGTTGACTATTTGAAATTCAACTCCAATGCCTTCAAAATTACCACGGAATTCTTCTTCTGAAGATTTTTGTTCTTTTACATCAACGTATGCAGTATGAGGATCTAAATTGTCGAACATCCCGCGAATAGCATCCTCTACTAATTTCTCAGCGTCAACCGAATCCACATAATACTTCTCTGTGAAATCTAATACCTCGGAAAACTTTTGTGCTTGTTTCTGGTTTTCCGAAAAAGCAATAAAACTGCTAAACTTGATTCCAAGATAGATTCCTACTATTAACGTGAGTATTATGTACGGAAGTATGCTTAAGAATTTTTTCATATTACTTCTGCGGTCTCATTTGTGGAAAAAGAAGTACGTCGCGTATAGATGATTGATTTGTCAGCAGCATCACCAATCTATCAATACCTATTCCAAGTCCGGCAGTTGGCGGCATTCCATATTCAAGAGCGCGGACAAAATCATCATCAATCTGATGAGCTTCATCATCTCCTTCTTCTCTCATTTTGTTTTGATCTTCAAATCTATTTTTTTGATCAATAGGATCGTTCAATTCACTAAATGCGTTACAAATTTCTCTACCTAAAACGAATCCTTCAAAACGTTCTACTAATCCTTCTCTCGTTCTATGTTTCTTCGCTAACGGAGAAAGTTCAACCGGATAATCTGTTACAAAAGTTGGCTGAATTAAGTTATTTTGGATTGTCGCTTCAAAAAGCAGATCGATCAATTTACCTTTGCTCTCCCCACCTTCAAGATCAACATGCTTGCTTTTTAGAATCTTAATCAGTTCTTCCGATGATGAAGCAAGAACATCGACTCCAACTTTTTCTTTAAGTTCATCTACCATTGATATTCTTTGCCAAGGCGGATTGAAGTTGATCATGTTGCCTTCAATTTCAAATTCTGTTTTGCCAAACACTTTTTGTGCAATGTTAGCAATCATGTTTTCAACAAATTCCATCATCCAGAAATAATCTTTGTATGCAACGTACAATTCCAGCATCGTGAATTCCGGATTGTGTGTTCTATCCATTCCTTCGTTTCTGAAATCTTTAGAAATTTCATATACACCATCAAATCCGCCAACTATTAATCTCTTCAAATAAAGTTCGTCGGCAATTCTTAAATACAAATCAACATCCAGAGCATTATGGTGGGTTACAAATGGTCTAGCGGATGCGCCTCCATATAAAGGCTGAAGAATTGGTGTTTCAACTTCGAGCAATCCGTTTGAATCCAAGTATCTTCTAATTTCTGTCACAATTTTAGAACGCTGAACAAAAACTTCTTTTACTTCCGGGTTAACAATCAAATCAACATAACGTTGGCGGTAACGCAATTCTTTATCGGCAAATTGATCGTAAACTACTTTATTTCCGTTTTCGTCAACTTGCTCTTTAGCTATAGGTATGGGACGAATTGATTTTGATAATAACTGGAATGATTTTGCATGAACAGATGTTTCGCCGGTCTTTGTTTTGAAAACAAAACCGTTTACACCAATAATATCACCGATATCAAGGAGCTTGAAAACATCATAAGATTCACCGACGTCATCTTTTTTTATGTATATCTGGATTCTACCATGATGATCTTGAATGTGAGCAAAGGAAGCTTTTCCCATTCTTCTAATCGCCATAATTCTGCCGGCAATCTTCACATCTTTGGTATCATACTTATCAAAATTATCTTTAATTTCTTTTGAATAAGAATCAACATCGTAACTGTATGCAAAAGCCGGAATACCTTTTTCGTTTAGCTCATGCAACTCTTCAAAGCGTCTTTGCATCAATGCATTTAAATCTTGTTCCATATTTACGTTTTCCAATTTTCCTCCTATTGGCATCGTGTGTATTTAGTTTCTATTAAAATTTATAAGACGCTGACAGACATTATCTTGAATATAATTTGCCAAAGCCGGCGGTGTTAAATAATTATTTACTATAATTGAAAAAACAATTGGTTCACCCGAAGTTGTTTTTAGATAACCGGAAAGAGAGGAAACAAATTCATTAAAACCCGGTTTAGCATGAACATTGTT
>CAZEDR010000119.1:0-752 GCA_964510975.1 uncultured Melioribacter sp.
CAATCCTACTTTTAATATCCCACATTTCTTTTTCTATTAAAATAAATTTGTCATTATGAAGTTTGAGATTATTCTCAATATCTTTTATAGATTTCAAAATTTCTTCGTTGTTTTTGGTTAAATTATCAATTTTCTCTTGTATGTTTTGCTGTGGTTCTTCAGCAAAAACAACCGAAATAAGTATTAAAAAAAATACAATCTCAATACCAATAGAATATCAGTGGATATTTATACGCACTGATGGAACCTTCATGCGGATACCACTAAGTAAACAAAAAAGTCTTGAATCACTTCGAGATATATTTTATCAACCATCTGTTCTGACAAAGATAATTACTGTAATTAATAAACAAAGAAAAAAGGATAAGCTATTAAAACTAATGTCAGAAGATATAAATTCTTATTCCAAAAGTAATCTAATCCATGAGATTGTAGATAATTGTTCCAACAACTTAAATTCGTTCTGGAATAAAGTCCTTGAGCGAGTTAAAATTGATAAAAAGAAATCTTTAACTTTTACCCAAACCGAGCCGGGTCATTTTATAATAAAGATAAGGATGTGAAATAACTGTGAAGGAAAAAGAATTAGTGAAATATGTAAACGGAATCCCAAGTTTACTAAAAGCCGATTCCATAAATATTTTTATGGAAATATATAAGACAAATATTAACGATATGGCTCTCGACATTTGTTGTGGTGCTGGTAATTCTTCTTTTACGTTTTCTCCTTTTTATAAAAGAATTATTGGAAT
>CAZEDR010000119.1:762-9414 GCA_964510975.1 uncultured Melioribacter sp.
AAAAAGTATTACGAATGTCGAATTTGAGATCGGCGATGCTCAAAATCTAAGATTTCCTGATGAATCGTTTGATACTATAATTGCGCGTGGTGCATTTCGCCATGTCGTTGATTATCAAAAATCAGTAAATGAATGCAATAGAGTACTAAAACCTGAAGGAAAGTTATTCTTATTGGAAGTAGTTTTACCCGAAGGAATAATTGATTTATGGGAAGAAATAAGTATGTATCGTACGAATATTAAGAAGCATTATTGGACGTATAATACATTATTAAAAATCTTTCGAGATAGATTCTTCAATCCACAAATGGTAATTCCAAGCATGCATGAATATACCTTGGAAAAATGGCTTACAGAAATTGATGATGATGATTCAAGAAATAATATTCTTAAGAAAATTATGGATTTATCCCCATCATTAAAAGAACTAATATATTTCAATGAGATGAACCATAAATTCAAGTATGAACTAATTGAAGTAGTTTTTCAAAAGACAGAGCGATATGAAAGTCCAATTAATTGATCCACCTCTTCCTGATTCATTTTTAGGGGCTTCAAAATTAGGTTTTTTCCCCCCGTTTACACTTCTTTCGCTGGCATCTTACCTAAATGTCAAGCTCGGCAATTTGATTGAACTAGAAATCCTTGATGGTCAACTTCTATCTATGGAGGAAATTCTTACTAAAATTGATGCAGATATTGTGGGATTAACCTCTACCATTATTAATTACGAAAACGCATTGATAATAGCAGAAAAAGCAAAATCCAAAGGCTCACTGGTTATAATTGGTGGAACTCATGCATCTTCAGTTTATTCAAACATTATCAAAAATCGTAGTTATATTGACGCTGTAGTGGTTAATGAAGGTGAAACTTCTTTGCTAGAGATTATCAATGGAAAAAGTTTTTACGAAATCAATAATCTGGTTTATAAAAATAAATCAGAAATTCATTTAAATAATATTTGTTATAATGTTCTCGATGAACTACCATTTATCAATTATAATTTGACTGATCTTTCTAAATATCAATCAAATTATCGTAGCTTTTACAATGATGGACATTTCAATTCTCCTGCTATGGTGTTGTTTCAAAAAGGGTGTTCATGGCAACAAAAGGGAATGGGGTGCTCATTCTGCCGAAGAGTACCAAAATTGAGATTAAAAAGTCCTCAGAGAATATGGGATGAAATTGGATATTATGAAAAGAATTATAATTTTGATTATCTCTGGGAAGTTTCGGATTCATTAACATCAAATAAAACCTGGTTAAAAAAACTTGTTAAAGAAAAACCAAATGATATAAAAACTAAATTATTAACTTATGGCAGAGTCGACGAATTGGATTTAGAAACAATACGACTATTAAAAGAATTGAATTGCTATAAGTTGTTTGTTGGATTTGAATCATATGACCAAAATATTCTTGATAATATTAATAAAGGTGTTAATGTTAACGAGTATATTAGAGTCGTAGATATACTCAAAAGCAACAACATTGAAATAATGCCCTCGTTTGTTCTTGGCCTACCGGGAGAAAATATAAGAAGTATTGAAAAAACAATTCATTTTATAAATTTATTGAAAAATAATTTTGGAATAAAGGAGATAGCTTGTTCAATAGTTGTTCCAATTCCTCAATCACCATTATTTAATGACATGATGAAAATATCGGAATTATATGATAAATATAAGAATATAGATCTATTCGCTATTGATGAATTACAAGCTGATTATATTACTGCCTTTTGTGAAGTTGAGTTGAGTGAATTAATAAAATGTCAACATGAGATTAAAATTGGCTCTAAAATCCCATCTGGATTTGGTGTTAAAAATGATTATTTCATGCGGAAAAATACAAATGAGTACATGAATGTATCTTCAGATAATATTTAATATTATTATTTCAGCGACACTATTATTAATTATCGCATTTAGTTTTATATTAATTTATAATGTCAGTCGGTTTCTAAACTTTGCTCATGCAATAGTTTTTACATCCGGGGCCTACTTTACTTTTCTTTTTAGTCAATTTTTTAGTTTATCCCTTTATACCTCTATACCTCTTGCAATTCTTTCTGCATGTTTACTCGGCTGCTTAATGGAGCTAATAGTCTATAAACCACTTCGTAAAAAGAAATCTTCTTCATTAATACTTTTACTCGCTTCCCTTGGTATTTACATCGTATTACAAAATGTAATTTCAATGGTTTTCGGGGATGATACAAAATCAATCCGCACTTGGCCTGTTGTAGAGGGGCTAAATGTTTTTGGTGCAAGAATAACTCCAGTACAAATAATCATTATCGCTTCTAGTATTTGCCTTTTACTTCTCACGTCTACCGTCTTACGTTTCACCCGTATTGGTCGCTCCATGCGCGCCGTTGCCAACGATCCCGAACTTGCAAACATTTCCGGTATTAATAGTAACAAGATTATTTTAACTTCATTCGCGCTCGGCTCAGCTCTTGCCGGTATCGCCGGTATTCTCGTTTCTCTCGATGTTGACATGACTCCAACCATGGGAATGAATGCTTTGATGATGGGAGTTGTTGCAATGATTGTTGGTGGAGTTGGTAGCATTTGGGGTATTGTTCTTGGTTCCTTACTTCTAGCTCTTGCTCAGAATTTAGGCGTATGGTATATAAGTTCACAATGGCAAGATGTAATTGCCTTCGCAATATTATTAATCTTCCTTCTGTTCAAACCGGAAGGATTCTTTGGCAAAAAACTAAAAAAAGCAAATATCTAAAGGTTTATATATGTTTTATGTTTTTCGATTTTACTTATTACTCAATACTGATTACTCAATACTCTAGATGGAATATTTCCTCCACATATTAATCCTAATCGGTATCTACACAATTCTTTCCGTGTCGCTCAACCTGCTTGTCGGTTACACCGGAATTCTTTCAATAGCTCATGCCGCATTTTACGGTGTCGGCGCTTATGTCGCTGCATTAATGGCATTAAAACTCCAGGCACCTTTTTTGTTAAATTTATTTCTAGCAATAATTGCTTCTGGAATCTTCGGTGCCTTTGTTGGTATTCCATCTTTAAGACTGAGAGATGACTACTTTGTTATCGCAACATTCGCGTTTCAGATAATTACCTTCAGCATTCTAAATAACCTTGTAGATTTCACTGGCGGACCGCTCGGCTTACCCGGAATACCCCAACCAAATATTTTTGGATTCGAAATTACAACTCACATTGAGTTTTTAATACTTGTAATTATTCTTGGCGGAGTAACATTTTGGATCTCCAACAAAATTGTAAAATCTCCATTTGGTAGGTTGCTCAAAGCAATTAGAGAAGATGAAGTTTTTGTTCGTGCTGCGGGTAGAAATGTATCTAATGCAAAAGTAAAAGTATTTGTCATCAGCGCGTCTCTAGCTTCAATCGCTGGAGTCATGTATGCAACATATATTACATATATAGATCCAACAAGCTTTACAATCATGGAATCTATTTTCATAATTTCCATTGTTATCATCGGCGGTTCAGCAAATCTTAAAGGTTCAATTGTTGGTGCTGTAGTTTTAGTTGCATTACCCGAATTGCTAAGATTTGTTGGGTTACCAAATTCAATTGCTGCAAATATCCGACAAATTCTTTATGGCGCTTTACTCGTAATTTTTATGCTCTGGAGACCTCAAGGCTTTCTT
The DNA here is from genome assembly GCA_964510975.1 of uncultured Melioribacter sp. Taxonomy (GTDB): domain Bacteria; phylum Bacteroidota; class Ignavibacteria; order Ignavibacteriales; family Melioribacteraceae; genus Stygiobacter. The sequence continues at coordinate 4,430 of CAZEDR010000119.1, forward strand.
GGAGAATACAAATTTGGAGGGAACAACAAATGATTTTTTCCTTTCCCAGCATCCAGTATCAAGAGACCAGTATCAGATGAGTTGCCTTTTGAAAATATCGGCTGTTTCCAAATCTTTTGATGGTGTAAAAGCCCTTAACGATTTCTCATGTGAATTCCTAGATAATGAAATTGTCGGATTAATTGGTCCTAACGGTGCCGGTAAATCCACTTTGTTTAATGTTATAACCGGATTCATAGAAAGTGATAGCGGAAACATTGAGTTCAACGGAAGAGTAATAACAAAATTACCGTCTTATAAAATTATCAAACTTGGGATTTCCAGAACCTTCCAAGATTTACGTCTGATCAAACAGATGTCGGTTATGGACAACATTCTTCTTTGCTTTAACAATCAAGATGGAGAAGAACTTCAAAATATTATTTTCAGAACAAAGACCATTTCAAAAGTCGAGGAAGAAAATAAAACTAAAGCTTTTGATCTTCTCAAATATGCCGGTATAGAAGAAAAAGCAAGTGATCTTGCTGGAACACTTTCTTATGGTCAGCAGAAATTATTAAGCATCATCTGTTGCCTTGCCGCAGATTCTAAATTGCTTTTATTAGATGAACCGATTGCCGGTATCAATCCGGAAATGAGGGAGAAGATATTAACGATAATTTCAGAACTTCCATCAAAAGGGAAGTCTGTAATTCTCATAGAACACGACATGGATTTTGTTATGAGAATATGTAACAGATTAATTTTTATGGATGCCGGATTCAAAGTAAGTGAAGGAACGCCAGAAGAAGTTCGTAACGATCCCAAAGTAATAGAAGCATATATTCAATAAAGTCTAATTACTCATTACTCGGTACTAAGTACTATAAGAGATGCTCGAAATTAAAAACCTAAATACCGGATACGACAAGAAACAAGTTCTCTTCGATCTTTCTTTGAATGTTGAGGATGGTGAGATCGTTTCAATAATTGGTCCTAACGGAGCTGGTAAATCCACAATTCTAAAAGCTGTTTGCGGATTAATTTCTCCATGGAATGGTGAAATCCTTTTTGATAATAAAAACATAAATCATAACCAGCCCTCAAAAAATGTTGCACTTGGAATTACATTCGCTCCACAAGGCAATCGAGTATTTGATGAACTAAGTGTAAAAGAAAATCTTGAAATAGGCGGATACCTCTTGCAAAAAGACAAACTCAAGATAAGAACAGAAATCGTTCTAGAATTATTTCCGTTATTGAAAGAAAGGATAAAACAAACAGCCGGATCATTAAGTGGTGGTGAAAAACAAATGCTTGCGTTAGGTTGCGCTTTAATTCCAGAACCAAAGTTATTATTGCTTGATGAACCATCTCTTGGATTAGCTCCAAATCTACTGAACGATGTTTTTCAAAAGATCGTTGAAGTAAATCAAAAAATGAAGCTTTCAATTTTGATTGTCGAGCAAAAAGTTAGAGAAGTCCTAGCCATCTCTCATAGAGTGTATTCCATAAAACTCGGCAAAAACGCCTTCGAAGGAAAACCGGAGGAATTGCTGAACGATATAGAGAAATTCAAAAACCTATTTTTATAAGAATGAAGTTAGTTTTTTACAAATAAATTTCAATTTCTTACAATAGGGAGACCCTTACAATGAAAAACTTTCTCTTATTTACTTTTTTTATTCTCTTCGTTAATTGTATTCACTTAGCACAAAACAAACAATCATTACCGAAAAATGAAAAAGATTCAACTACAGTATTAGCTCCAAATCCAACTGATGCAACAATTGATTGTGTTAAACTTCATGTAAAAGTCGAGTCAGAGGATGGACAGCTTCCTGATGATTTAACAGCTGAATTCTATATTGATAGAATTGAATTACAGACAAAGAAGCTTAAAAATGGCGAGTGCTCTTTCACTTTATATCAGACAATAAATCACAGTCATTTATTTATTAAAAGTAGTAAAATGATGATTAGTACTAAACATAGTTTTACAAATGGTTTTCAAAACGACCACACATTTGTGTTGCACATTAAAAAATGCAATAAATAACCTTAATTTTATAAGTGTTTTAGTATTGATTCTATTTCTATGTTTCTAATCTTCTGCCAATAAGACCCATTGGCAGTAAAAAGCTTTAAAAATGGTTGGTTCTAATTCAAGGCATATTATGTATATTTGCCTTGTAAAAGAACCAGAGATGCCAAATGGAAAACCTTATAGAAATATTTAAGCAGAACGGCGGTTATTCCCGTATGCTTGAACTAAAAAATGATAAGATTCATACAAGAACAGTTTCTCAAGCTGTAAAAGAAGGCATTATAGAAAAGGTAAAACCCGGTCTCTATAAGCTCATCGATTATCCTTGGGATGAGCATGGAAGTTTTGCTGATGTGTGCAATTCAAATAAGAGAGCCGTTATTTGTCTTCTCTCCGCGGCTTCATATTATGAACTAACAACGTTCAATCCACCGGAAGTATATGTGGCGATCCCTCATAATACCGATAAATTTGTTCTTCGTTATCCTCCTACAAGAGTTTATTATTTTGCCGATAGTTACTATGAACATGGTATTGAAACTCTCAAAACGGACAGTGGGATAATAAAAATTTACAATAAAGAAAAAACAATTGGAGATCTCTTCCGTTACATAAATAAACTCGGGGAAGATGTTGTTGTTGAATCGCTAAAAGAATACCTTAAGAAAAGAAAAGAGATGAATATTCCCAAGCTTCTTGAATATGCTGATATTTGTAGTGTTAAGAAAAAAATGGAACCGATGATCAAAGCGATTCTATCATGAAAGAACGGAAAGAAATAAAAAATATTGCAGCCTCAGTTAAAGAACGCTTAAGAAATATTTCTACTCAAACCGGAAAAGAATACCAAAGCGTTTTACGTCAATACATGCAAGAACGTTTTCTTTTTCGTCTATCCAAATCAATTTATTCTAATAACCTGATACTAAAAGGGGCCTTATTATTTATTGCACATGATATCAGCCGTTCTCGTCCCACAAAAGATATTGATTTTCTTGGCTCTTCTGTGTCAAATGATAAAGACGAAATCGCTGAAATAATTAAAGAGATTTTGAAAGTTGGTTGTGATGATGGGCTGCGTTTCGAAACTAATGAAATTGAATCAGAGAATATCGTTGAAGACGGCGACTATCATGGAGTGCGTATTAAATTTTATGCTTATCTTGAAAATTCAAGAGAAAGAATGCAAATAGATATCGGTTTTGGAGATAGAATTACATCCGGCCCTATCGAAATTGATTTTCCCACTTTATTAGATTTTCCAGCACCACATATCATGGTATATTCTATTGAGAGTGCAATTGCGGAAAAACTTGAAGCTATCGTATCATTACAACTTGAAACAAGTCGAATGAAAGATTTTTATGATATTCTTTTCTTCGCTGAACATTACGAATTCAAACTTGATCTTTTAAAAGAGGCGATTCTTACAACATTTAAGCATCGTGATACTGATTTAGAAAAAAGAAAAAGTATTTATGATGATAAATTCAAAACTGATGAACAGTTACAAAAATTCTGGACTGCATTTCTAGATCGAAATAAACTAACCGCAGAAAATAATTTTGCAAATGTTGTTGAGAGACTGTATTCCTTTATAGAACCTATCTTTTCAGAAAAAGATCTTATATGGAACCCCAAGAAGTTTGAATGGGAATAATCTCAAGATTCGCTTTACTTTTTAGATACCTCATAGCTATAGTTTCATTTTATAAACACCTATTTATGTAAACCGACCTTAATAATTTGGTGTATAAAAGATGAATGAGTGAAACGTAAAATGGAAATTGCTGTTCGAAGTCCCGGTTATACTAAAACAGCTTTATTTATTTAATCGGGACAAGTTCAATTTCTATAGTGGAGCGAATGAAATCTTTAGCCAAATTATTTCAGTCGAAGAAGACTTTTTCTTTTCCTCTTCCAAATCTTTCTCAATCCGTTTAATCCTGGACCAGAATAGAAAGTTTACTAAACTTAAAAGCCCTCCAATTATCCATATGTAAATCTTTTCATTCATTCTACACTCTACGTTCTTCGTTCTTCACTATCTCATACTTCGTCACTCCATAAACTTTCTTAGAAATGAGTATTTCATTTCTATTCCTTTCACTATTCCACGAAACATGAATCCACTTTCCGAATTCATAAATCAATTGATCGAATGAGAAGTGTTTTGGAATTAATTCAAACACCTCTTTCAAATCCATTCCCGGGACGGTAAAGTCCACAGCTTTTCCTTCAAGATGTTGAGAATTAAATCTCCCGCCGACAGCAGCATTCACATTAAACGAACGATAACCTGAACTAATAAAAATCGGAACCTTAATAATTTCTCTTAAAGGTTGAATGACATTCACACATAACAATCTCAAATTCTCAATCTGCTTTTCATTCGGTTCATTCCTATAACCATTCCTCTCAGCCACCTGGGAAATGACAAACTCTTCCAGATAGAAATTCGCTGTTAATCTTATATCATATTTGTTTTGTCATTCCGAATCCGGATTTATCCGGTGAGGAATCTTTCTTTGCTTTGAACGAAGCATTCATTATCACTTCCTTTTATTCTTTAGCTTATGGCTTAAAGCTAATTGCTGAATGCTATTTATCCACTGTATTTCCCGGAAAGTAAAAACAAGAAAGCATCTTTAGAAGGGACAACCTTTTATGGGTGGTCCGCCTTTGGCGGATCAGCTCATCGGTGTATGTGACAGCCAGATTACATAATAGAACATTATGTTTTTAATGTGTCAGTCCCAACCTGCCCGCCGAATGCTGGCGGGCAAAAGCACTACTCAATTACAATCGATCAACATAATGTGGCATTATATAAACTCGGCACAAAGAAATACTGCTCAGCTCATCATCGCTCATTCCGGTGGCTCGTTCCTCGCACACCATCATTTCGCTTTCATGTTTTTATGTCGCTCGTTTAGGGCGGCGGCTATGCCTCACGCCC
>CAZEDR010000120.1:0-9363 GCA_964510975.1 uncultured Melioribacter sp.
ACCCAGAATGGAACTGTTGTAATTAGAAGCGCGGTTAAACCGCTTGGAACCCATTGTTCCGCAAAAACTACAAGTCCGTTGCCGCCGCCGAGTAATAATAATCCGCTGATGGCAAGATGAATCCAATCTTTTTTAGTCGGCATTTTGTATTTGCGTAAAAGCATTATGCCCATTAACAAAGGACCGGCAAGAATCCATCTAAATCCGGTAAATAGAACCGGCGGAAGATCGGCTACTCCAATTCGGATTGCTAAATAAGTTGTTCCCCAAATAATGTAGATTGAGAATAAAGCTAAGTATGCGTTAAAATTTTTCTTTTCGGTCATGTATTTCCCTTTCGCGAACGCAAATATAGTAAAACACTAAAACAGAATTTGGATTACATACTCACCTTACGCAACTAACTTGAAAAAACTTAGTCACTAAGACACTGAGGCACAAAATCCTCACAATATTTATGTCTTACTTTGTGAAATCTTAGTGTCTTCGAGCCTTCGTGGCAAATCTTTCCTTTTTTGCGTAAGGTGAATTACATAGTTATTCTTTTTTGTAATTTTGATCGAACGAAAAATTGACAAACTATGTTTCTAAAATTTATTAAATGGCTGCAAACATTGCCATGGGTTTCCGACACGCTTCTTTTCTTAATTATTGTTGGGCTTTCGGCACTTTCCTATTTCTTATTACGAGGAATCGTTTTCGGCTTTCTAAGAAGTATTGTTAAAAAAACTTCCACGCAAATTGACGATATTTTATTTTCTAAAACTTTTCTGAGAAGAGTTTCATATCTGGCGCCCCTATTTATAATCTATCAATTCACAAATTTAATTCCCGGCGCAGAGAAAGAACTGGAAAAACTTCTCTCTATTCTATTTGTGCTGGTAATATTTCTTTCGATTGGAGCTGTGCTAAGTTCGGTAATAGAACTGCATGATAGAGTTGAGAAGTTCAAAGAGAGACCGATTAAAGGATACATTCAGATTATCAAAATTATTCTTTACTCATTTATGGCGGTATTAATTGTAGGAATAATTTTCGGTCAGACTGTATGGTCTATTGTAACGGGACTCGGCGCATTTACAGCAGTGTTGATATTAATCTTTCGCGATACAATCTTAAATTTTATTGCGAGCATGCAAATCTCATCTTACGATCTTGTACGCGTTGGGGACTGGATTGAAGTACCAAAGTTCGGCGCAGACGGCGACGTAATTGATATTTCTTTAATGATTGTGAAAGTTCAGAACTTTGATAAGACAATCACAATCATTCCAACATATAAATTGATTGAAGAAACTTTTAAGAACTGGCGCGGAATGCAGCTTTCCGGCGTGCGGAGAATTAAACGCGCGGTATATATAGATCAAACTTCTATTCAGTTTTGTTCGGAAGAAATGTTGAACCGCTTTCAGAACATACGATTGATTAGTGAATACATAAAAACTAAACGGGCAGAGACGGAACAATCGAACACTGAAAATAAAATTACAGATGAAATTTCCGTTAACGGCAGAAGGCTTACAAACATAGGAACGTTTAGAATATATTTAATAGAATATCTTAGAGACAGAAACGATATAAGCAAAGAATTCAGTTTTCAAGTTAGGCAGATGCCTTCGAGTCCCGACGGACTGCCGATTGAGATTTACGCATACGCTACAAAAACTAATTTTGTAGAATATGAAGATGCTCAAGCAGATATATTCGATCATATTCTTGCGGTGGTGCCGGAGTTTGGTTTGCGCTTATTCCAAAATCCAACCGGCGGAGATTTTTCATCGTTCAAAAATCAAAAGTAGAAAATTGTGAGCGGCTAAATTCTGTCATATTGAGTCCCGATTCATCGGGGCGAAATATCTCAATCTCATCGAACATGAGATTCTTCCCCCGCTTCGCGGGATCAGAATGACAATTTTTTAAAACTGAATTTTGTGATTTCTTAGTGTCTTTGTGACTTGGTGGCAGAAAGAAAATATTAGGAATTTAGCCACAAAGGCACTAAGTCACCAAGTAAAATGAACTTATGAGTAACTGAACAATAAAGATTAAATGACAAACGAAAAGAAAAATATTTTTGCCGGATTGCCGGAGAATATGTTGGAAGAAATATTTGAAAGTATAATCGATAGCAAAGATTTTCTACTGGAAAGAATTATTTCGGACGGGCATTCTTCTCCACCAAATTTTTGGTATGACCAGGAGAAGAATGAATTTATTATGTTAATGAGCGGAAGCGCAAAGATTATTTACGATGATGGGAAATCATTTTCACTTTCTGCCGGAGATTATTTGATAATTCCGGCTCATCAAAAACATAGAGTTGAAGAAACGGACAAAAATCATAAAACAATTTGGCTGGCATTACATTACAAATGAAAAATACTTTAGTCATAATATTACTCGCGCTTCTGTTCGGAGCAAATGCATACGCGCAGATTAAATTTACCGGCGCCGGAGCTTCGCTCGGCATCGGTTCAATACAAGGAAATTCCACAAGTGTTTCGGCATTAAGCGGAAGCGTCTCTACCGATTTCAAACTTTGGTTCAGTGATGCGGTTTCATTCCGCTTGGGTTACGCGCACGCTCGGATGGCGGAATATTTTCTGCCGGAAAACCGCACCAACAAATATTATCCCTTCTTTAATTATTACACGCTCAAGGGAGTTATCTATCAGCCTCTTTATAAAAAGCTTTTCATAGAAGAAGCCGCCGGCATTCTTGTTCTAAACGACAGAACCTTCGGCGATACAAATATTTGGGAGTTTGGGGGAACATTTTCTCTGCTCGCCGGATTAGACTTCCGTGATTTGGAAATGAAAGGAATTACTGTTGGATTTAGCACCAATTACGGTGTTACGCTTACTTCAACAAACGCAAGCTATTCTTTCTTCTCGTTAAGCGCTCAGTATTATTTTTGAAACTAAAAAAGTGCACTCGGAATCGCCGGATAGAACTTTAGAAAAGTTCAGTGAAAGAAAAAAATTGTTCAATGAGACTGTGGAAAGACATAATGAAAATCGAAAATGGCTCAAAAGGACTTTGGAACTTTATAATGAAAGAAAAAAAATGTCCTATGAGACTATAGAACTACTTATTTGAAGAAAAAGATTGCATAATGAGACTGTGGAAAGACATAATGAAAATTAGAAATGACTCAAAAAGACTTTGGAACTCTATAATGAAAGAAAAAGAATGTCCAAAGAGACTTTAGAATTACTCGTTGAGGCTTTGGAATGACTGGATTAGAGTGCGGAATTGTTTGCTGGAGATTAAAAACGCATTTTTTGAGCTAAAAAGTAAATTTTGATAATATCCGGCGGGTAAAAAGAGATAGCTCGCGGATTCCCGCCAAAAACGCGGGACAGAGAACGCGGATTGGCAGATGTTAGCGGATTAACCAAAGCCGGGACTGGTTTAATGAGAAATACTTCTTCTCTCTTTTACTTAGTTACTCAGGAACTCAGTTACTCCCAAAGCCCCTTGATAATGCAAACTTGAATAAGTAAGTTGCAAAAAGAAAACAGCGTTCCACTTTGTAATTAAAGACACCGGGGAACAGAAAAACAGTGATTAGTTCTTAGTAATTAGTGATCAGTTTTTTTGGTAGATATTAGTTGTAGTCCAAATAGATTTCAAATGATAGTAAGTATAAGCAGTCAATAGATAAAAATAATTTCTAATTTCCGCCAAATTGAAGACTGCCAATTCGGCTTAAGTAATAGTTATATACTTAAGGAGATGATAAAATGAAAAGAATAATTTTAATAAACTTCTTTCTCTTATTGTTCTTCTTTGAAAATGTATCAGCTCAAAATAATTTAAGTATTTCAGTTGGTGGAGGTTATGTTTCTACTGCATTAGATAAAACCAAATTACCTTATTGGGAAAATGGATATTTAATCAATTTTTCATCTGATTATAAAATAACAGATAGAATTGCTTTGTTTTTCTCTTCATCATTTCAGCAACATTACTTTAATTCAAAACTTGTAAATCTTGTCGTTCCTGCTGTAGTAGGTTATAGATACACTATAAGTGGTGAAAATAGTTCTGTGATTGAATTTTCAGTTGGAAGTAGATTATATATGAGTAACACAAGAATAAAACCTTATATAGGAGTTGGAACTGGTTTATTACTTATAAATCAAGGGAAAGTGGAAGTCACCAATTGGATGGATGGTAATCCTAATAGAAAAACAAGTCTATATTCAAACACAGATAAAAATTTTAATGTTGCTCAATTCAATTTTGGTTTAGGATTAGAAGTTGAGATTGTTAATAATGTTCAATTAGTGATTGAAGGAAAATTGATTAATAGTTTTGGCGGTCCGTCTTATTTTCCATTAATTGCATCAATTAAATTTGGTTTATAAAAAGTCGGCTCAACTTGACTGCTTCTTTCGCATTCGGCTTTTATTAATTTTTAGGGTTTGTTTATCCGTTTAAAGGAACTTGTTCTAAGTTATATAACAAAAATAATTTTTCTAAACATTTATGGCTTTGGCTTTCTGTACTGCCCTTTTGTTCTTGGCAGCAAGTTAGCCGCAACGCCGTTATACCGTATAATGATACTTAATAGATGTAAATCAAATAAAATTATGAATAAAAGTTGGAGCTAAATATGGATGATAAAATGATTCAAATAAAAAAGCAGATATTAAGCGAACTAGGTTATTTGAGTTTTATGGAAAAGAAAAAGATTAGAGATGATCATGATCAAGCATTTATTGAAAAAGAAATTAAGTCTATACAGAAAAGGGAAAAAATTCAATTTGTTGGAATTGCATTTTTGTCAGTAGCATTTATCAGTGGAATATTATCAATATTATATGATGCGAAACCAATAATCTCTTCAAGGAATATCATTGGAGTGATTTCTTTCACAATAATGGTATTTGTTAATGTGTTTTTATATTCATCGCAATTATTAGAAAATACAAAAAGAGAAACATTGTATAGGATATTATCAGTTTTTAATAAAGAGAAAACAAAAACGGTATAACCCGCTTTTCCACCCGACCGCTTCTTTTCAGAGCGGTATTGGAAAAGTTATTGGGTTGGTTAAAAATGTTGGCATAGAAAGTAAGTTTGTTCTATTAAACAAAATTGTTAAAAATTATTGGCTGTTGCTTTTCAATTCGTCAATGCTGTTCGGGGCGGACGGGTGAAAAGCAACGTCGTTAGGTGTTTAACATAAGTTGTAGTTAATATATTGATGAAATATACAGGGTGAGTACTTTATGGAGAAAAAAGTAAATATTATTTTATCCTTAATCTTAGTATTGTCTTCTATTTTAAATGCGCAATGGGTTCAAACAAATGGCCCCTACGGAGGTATAGTAAATCATGTACTGATCGCCGGTGAAAAATTTTATGCTACCGGATCCTCGAAAGGTTTATTTTCATCAGACAATAACGGAGTTAATTGGTCCCTAGTTAATATCGGATTAACAAACACTGTTAATGCATTGGCATTAAAAGGGACGAATATTTTTATCGGTACCAGCGGAGGGTATGTTCTACGCTCAACGGATAATGGAATAAGCTGGAATTCTGCAAATAATGGATTACCGAAAGCTTCAGCTCTTGGCATTAACACGTTTGCAATATCCGATTCAATTATAGTAGCAGGTACTATAGGGGGTGTATATTTATCAACTAACAATGGATCGAGTTGGACACAAATTAATAACGGTTTATCATCCTCAGACGGTATTCAATCAATTGCTATTACTCAAGATAGTACAGGCCGTACAAACATATTTGCGGGTTCGATAAACAACGGCATATTTTATAGTTCCAACAAAGGTGCAAGTTGGGTAACAATAAATGAGGGACTATCAAATATAAATGTTCGTTCATTGGCAACAGTAGACAACTACGTTTTTGCAGGAAGTGACAGAGGAGTGTTCATGTCTCCAAATAATGGAACAAGCTGGCACGCAGTTAACAATGGTTTTCCATTGGGTTGTTACGGCATGTATATTATTTCAGTGGATAAAAAGCTCTATGCGGGAACAAACGGAGGCGGTGTTTATATTTCAACAGATAATGGTTCTCACTGGACTGAATCTAATGAAGGTATGAAGTATGGATATGTAATCAGCTTAAGCGCATCGGGAAATAATATAATTGCAGGGACTTATGATGGAGTCTATTTTTCATCAAACGGAGGTAAAAGATGGAATGTAGTTAACAACGGATTGTTAAATACAGGCATCACAGCTTTTGCTTCAAGCGGAAATAATATTTTTGCCGGAAGTCTTGGTAGCGGTGTTTTTCTTTCTACAAACAACGGAGAAAGTTGGATATCAATAAATAATGGTTTATATGATACATTTATTGAGGCTTTATTAGTATCAGGACCACGTTTAATTGCAGGAACTAGAGGCGGTGGAAGTATTTATTCGACAACAGATAACGGTACAAGTTGGATACATAACAATAGCTTTCGAAACTTTGAACGTATTTATTCCCTTGCCACAAATGATAAATATATATTTGCCGGAACAGAAGGCAAGGGGGTTTTTCTCTCCAACAATAGCGGCGCAACTTGGTCTTCCGTTAATAATGAATTAGCAAATCGTACAGTGCTTTCTCTAGCTGTTAGAGACACAAATATTTATGCCGGGACTTTAGGCGGTTTGTTTAAATCATCAAATAACGGATTTAGCTGGATAGAAAATAGCAACAGTGTAACAAATAAATTAAGCCTTATTAGATCATTTACTATCTCCGGCGACTATTTATTTGCATGCACTTTTGGTTGTATTTATCGTTTGAAAAACAACGAAACCGATTGGACTGCAGTTAATTCGAGTTCGTTTCGAAACCTGGATGTTTTCTCTTTAGTCTCTTCTGGTGGCTATATTTTTGCGGGGACTGTTGATGGTGGTGTTTTCCTTTCAATAGACAATGGTTCCAGTTGGTCTTCAATTAATCAAGGATTATCAGATTTGCGGGTCCAAGCTCTATTGATTTCAAGTAAAAATATCTTTGCTGGGACGTGGTCGGGTGTTTATAAAAGATCGATATCCGAGATTCTTACTTCAGTTGAAAGTAATAATAGTCCCTTGCCGTTAAAGTATAGTGTAAGTCAGAATTATCCTAATCCGTTTAATCCAACAACAACGATTAAATATTCTATTCCTCAAAACGAAAAAGTAGTATTAGAAATTTTCGATATACTAGGCCGAGAAAAAGCAATACTTATAAATGAAGAAAAACCAGCTGGTAGTTACGAAGTTAAGGTTAACGCCTCAAATTATTCAAGCGGAGTTTATTTTTATAGAATTCAAGCGGGTGAATTTTCAGAAACAAAAAGAATGATTTTAGTAAAATGATATTTAACACCTAACTTGCGTTTCAAGCGGAACGCTATAGTTGGGCGTAGTATTTGTAGCAAAATATTTCTGTAATAGTTGAAGAAAGGAAGTAAATAAAATAACATAAACAATAAGTCGTTGTATCAGTAGCGGAAACCTTGTGGCGTCCGCTTAAACGCAACGCTGTTATATTGCCAAATATATGCCATGAATAAACTAGTGTTGATATCAACAATTATTATGCTCGGAATTATTTCTTTATTCTTTTTTAAAAATGATATAAAGTTAAGTTCAAGAGTAAATAATAACTCAGCTGATTCTTTGATTTACAAAGCTTTCTTTATGACTTGTCCGTTTGGTCACAGATCTGTGAAAGCAGTTCCTGTCAGAAGTAGTATGTTTGCCCCAGATTCAATTGAAAGAAAGCGAATAGAAAACCTTGAATATCATTACGTTTATACTTGTTTTAAGCCAAGAGAAAAATATGCTTTGAAATGTAAGGGATGCAAATATGAATTATTTTATGATGATGAAGGCAGAGAATCTTGGGCAAGACACTCAGTTGATAAAAATAAATTTTATAGAAAGTTGAACAATATTATTTACAACTTCCCTGTTGAAAATGTGAAAATGGATGTGGTCTACAGAACTGGATATTCTCAAGTAATAAAGAATGGAGATGTTTATTTAGAATCTCTGTCGTTTATTAGTCCTAATAAAAATAAATATGATCAACATCCATTTGATAGTTACGTTAAAAAATATGTTCTAATACCTAACAACAAAATTAATTACAAGCGTTATTTAAGTGAAAATTATTTTCATTATCCTGAAAAAATTATGACTTATGAAAATGATAAATATTGCTTTGTTATTGTTGCCAGATTAAATACATCATCAGTTTTTATTGGTGAAAGTAAATCTGAAGTCAGTATCACTTGCATAAATAAAAAATACATCGAAAAGTAAATGCAATATAACCCGCAACTCAAAGCGACCGCTTCTTGTTAAGCGGTCTGAGTTGCAATTATTGGGTTTAGCTTTTCAAAGTTGGTTTATTGTTCAAAGTTGATTTGTATTACAAAACTGATTTATAAATAAAAGTCGTTTGCAATTGCGGCATCGTAGTTATTGGCGGCGCTTTAGTTGCAATGCCGCTATATGGTAAACAAATTATGGGGTTTCAAATGCGTACAAAATGTAAAATTGTGTTACTAATATTAATTTCTGCTTTATTCGCTAATTCGTTAACTGCTCAAATAAGTATAGGTATTCAAGGTGGATTGAATTCTGCAATATTGAATGTATCTAACACAGCTCCTGAAGCTACATTTAGTTACAATAATGGATTTGTCTTTGGAACTATCATTAATTACGAAATAAATAACTTGTTCAGTATGCAATCTGAACCAAGGTATATTCAAAAGGGAGAAAGAACGCAACTCGATTTAGGAAATATCAAAACTGATACTAAATTATATTATAATTACTTAGAACTGCCAATTTACTTTGTAACAGAATTTACTAAATCACGGTTTAGGCCTTTTGCATTAGCTGGGATTAATTTGGGCTATCTATTAAAAGTTCAAGCTGAATCAATATTTAATGGAAAAGAAGAAAATTTTGACCTTACTGAAGATTATAAAAAGCTGGATGTTGCTATTGATTTAGGAGTAGGACTCAAATATGAAGCTACGGCATCTACTTCTTTTTTATTAAACGCACGATATTCTTATGGAATCTATGATATTTCCAAAAATGAAGGTTCTGTTAATACAAGAGGCATTCAGTTACTTTTAGGTTTATTGTATAAGCTATAATTACCATATAACCCGCGCCTCAACAACGACCGCTTCTTCGATGCGGTCTAATTGAGTCGCATTAAGGTTTGGCTTTTCAGAATTAGTTTGTTGTGTAAAGTTAATTTAGTTCCTTAAACTGATTTATAAATAATGGGTGCGCTGATGATGTCGTCATCGCTGTTCCGGGCGCGGTTTAGTTGTCACACTATCATGCAAAAAGGGGTTATTATGGTGAA